>NZ_QETJ01000114.1:0-16114 GCF_003105095.1 Pseudomonas sp. NDM
GATAGCGTTCCGTCAGTTGAGAGAAATGTCGACTGACACGACGCCATCGCGAGCAGGCTCACTCCTACAGTTGTTTTGGGTGTCCGGAAAATAGCAGAAGGATCATGGCCATCTACTACTAAGGTCGTCTGGAACCTCTCTCGCAGCCGCATACATTAGCTACGTTCCAACAATAATTCGTGCTGCGAGGATAAAAACAATGAACGACAGCATTTACCTCTCGATTCAAAACAGTCCCCGATTCAAGGAGCTGGTTCAGAAAAGGGAACGATTCGCCTGGATTCTCTCGGCAATCATGCTTGGGCTCTACTCCGCATTCATCCTGCTGATCGCCTACGGGCCGCACGTGCTCGGGGCGAAACTCAGTCCTGAATCGTCGATCACCTGGGGCATCCCGATCGGTGTCGGCCTGATTCTCTCGGCCTTCGTCCTGACTGGCATCTACGTGCGCCGCGCCAATGGCGAGTTCGACGACCTGAACAATGCGATTCTCAAGGAGGCTCAGCAATGATCCGGCGTCTACTGGCTCTTCTGAGCGTTGCCGCGTTCGCACCCGGCGCCTGGGCGGCTGACGCCCTGACCGGTGCGGTGGCCAAGCAACCGCTGAACATCCCGGCGATCCTGATGTTCGTGGCCTTCGTCGGCGCGACCCTGTACATCACTTACTGGGCGTCGAAGAAAAACAACTCGGCCGCCGACTACTACGCGGCGGGCGGCAAGATCACCGGTTTCCAGAACGGCCTGGCGATTGCCGGTGACTACATGTCGGCGGCGTCCTTCCTGGGCATTTCCGCGCTGGTGTTCACCTCCGGCTACGATGGCCTGATCTACTCGATCGGTTTCCTCGTTGGCTGGCCGATCATTCTATTCCTGATCGCCGAGCGCCTGCGCAACCTGGGTAAATACACCTTTGCCGACGTCGCGTCCTACCGCCTCGGGCAAACCCAGATCCGCACGCTGTCCGCTTGCGGTTCGCTGGTGGTGGTGGCGTTCTACCTGATCGCGCAAATGGTCGGTGCCGGCAAGCTGATCCAGTTGCTGTTCGGCCTCGATTACCACGTTGCGGTGATTCTGGTCGGCGTACTGATGTGCATGTACGTGCTGTTCGGCGGCATGCTCGCGACCACTTGGGTGCAGATCATCAAGGCAGTGCTGCTGCTGTCCGGTGCTTCGTTCATGGCGCTGATGGTGATGAAGCACGTCGGCTTCGACTTCAACACGCTGTTCTCCGAGGCGATCAAGGTGCACGCCAAGGGTGAAGCGATCATGAGCCCGGGCGGTCTGGTCAAGGATCCGATCTCGGCGTTCTCCTTGGGTCTGGCGCTGATGTTCGGTACCGCTGGCCTGCCGCACATTCTGATGCGCTTCTTCACCGTGAGTGACGCCAAGGAAGCGCGCAAGAGCGTGCTGTACGCTACCGGTTTCATTGGTTACTTCTACATCCTGACCTTCATCATCGGCTTCGGCGCGATCCTGCTGGTCAGCACCAACCCGGCCTTCAAGGATGCAGCGGGCGCCCTGCTCGGCGGCAACAACATGGCGGCTGTGCACCTGGCCAACGCGGTCGGCGGCAGCATCTTCCTTGGCTTCATCTCGGCGGTGGCGTTCGCGACCATTCTCGCGGTGGTAGCCGGTCTGACGCTGGCAGGTGCCTCGGCGGTATCCCACGACCTGTACGCCAGTGTGATCAAGAAGGGCAAGGCCAACGAGAAGGATGAGATTCGCGTGTCGAAGATCACCACCATCGCCCTGGCAGTGCTGGCGATTGGTCTGGGCATTCTGTTCGAAAGCCAGAACATTGCGTTCATGGTGGGCCTGGCGTTCTCGATCGCGGCGAGCTGCAACTTCCCTGTGCTGCTGCTTTCGATGTACTGGAAGAAGCTGACTACCCGTGGCGCGATGATTGGCGGCTGGCTGGGGCTGATCAGTGCCGTGGGCCTGATGATCCTTGGTCCGACCATCTGGGTGCAGATTCTGCATCACGAGAAGGCGATCTTCCCTTACGAGTATCCGGCGCTGTTTTCGATGATGATTGCGTTCATCGGGATCTGGTTCTTCTCGATTACCGACAAGTCGGCGGCTGCGGATAACGAGCGGGCGCTGTTCTTCCCGCAGTTTGTGCGTTCGCAGACCGGGTTGGGGGCGAGTGGGGCGGTTTCGCACTAAGAGATCAGCTGCAAGCTGCAAGCTGCAAGCTGCAAGCTGCAAGCTTCAAGCTTCAAGAAAGCGCCCTGGTTGAGAGATCGGGGCGTTTTTTTTTGTGGGCGGTTATCGGTTGGTCTGGTGTGTATATCCGTTGCGATCAATCCCTCCACTCAGCCTTCCGACGTCGCCTGTGGATCAAGATCAAGAGCACTCGAGCTAACGCTCATTGTTGAGTGGTTAGAAGCGTCGCATGGCTTGAGATTTTCGGTGGATTCGCCCCTCACCCCAGCCCTCTCCCGAGGGAGAGGGGGCCGATCTGTGTGGTGTTCAAAACCTGCATTCGACTCGGTATCTCAGGTCGGCGTACTTCGCCTGTACAACTCGGTCAATCCCCTCTCCCTCCGGGAGAGGGCTAGGGTGAGGGGCTCTTGATCCGGCTCTTGATCTTTTGCCCCTTCGGCAGGCTTCGTTACGGGATCGATCCGGGGGTGGGAGCGCAGCGACCGTACGACGCAGTCGTACACAGCGAGTGTAGGTGCAGCGAAGCCAACCGGAGCCGCTGCGCCCGGAGCGATCCCGTAACGAAGGTACCCCGAGCTTTAGCGAGCGGGCCGTACGCCGGGGCAAAGCCTTTTGGGTTACCTTTTTTCGGCGTTTGGAAAAGGTGACTCGCTGTAAGAGCGAAACCCTAAGGAGCCGTTACCGCAGCAACGGATATGCCCCCAATCCAATAAACACCAACAGAAACAAAAACGGCCTCTATATAAGAGGCCGTTCCTGACACACCACTAACCCATCACAAAAAGAAAAAACCTTATTTGCGATCTTCCAGCGAGGTAATGTCACGCGACTCGTAACCCGTGTACAGCTGGCGCGGACGGCCAATCTTGTAAGGGCTCGAGAGCATTTCCTTCCAGTGCGAAATCCAGCCGACAGTACGTGCCAGCGCGAAAATCACAGTGAACATGCTGGTCGGAATGCCGATCGCCTTGAGGATGATCCCCGAGTAGAAATCGACGTTCGGGTACAGCGAGCGCTCGATGAAGTACGGGTCGGTCAGGGCGATCTCTTCCAGGCGCATGGCCAGTTCGAGTTGCGGATCGTTGTTGATGCCCAGTTCCTTCAGCACTTCGTCGCAGGTCTGCTTCATGACGGTAGCGCGCGGGTCGCGGTTCTTGTAGACGCGGTGACCGAAGCCCATCAGCTTGAACGAGTCGTTCTTGTCCTTCGCCTTGGCGATGAACTTGTCGATGTTCGACACATCGCCAATCTCGTCGAGCATGGTCAACACGGCTTCGTTCGCACCGCCGTGGGCAGGGCCCCACAGTGCGGCGATACCGGCGGCGATACAGGCGAACGGGTTGGCACCCGAGGAGCCGGCCAGACGCACGGTGGAGGTCGAAGCGTTCTGCTCGTGGTCGGCATGCAGGATGAAGATCCGGTCCATGGCCTTGGCGAGTACCGGGCTGATCGGTTTGATCTCGCACGGGGTGTTGAACATCATGTGCAGGAAGTTTTCCGCGTACGTCAGATCGTTGCGCGGGTACATCATGGGTTGGCCCATGGAGTACTTGTAAACCATCGCTGCCAGGGTCGGCATCTTCGCAACCAGACGGATCGCGGAGATTTCGCGATGCTGCGGGTTATTGATGTCCAGGGAGTCGTGGTAGAAGGCCGAGAGGGCGCCGACTACACCGCACATGACGGCCATCGGGTGGGCGTCGCGACGGAAGCCGTTGAAGAAGGTTTTCAGCTGCTCGTGAACCATGGTGTGGTTTTTCACGGTGCTGACGAACTGGGCCTTCTGTTCTGCGGTCGGCAGTTCGCCGTTGAGCAGCAGGTAGCAGGTTTCCAGGTAGTCCGACTTTTCAGCCAGCTGTTCGATCGGGTAGCCGCGGTGCAACAGAATGCCGTTGTCGCCGTCGATATAGGTGATTTTCGATTCGCACGAAGCGGTCGACATGAAACCCGGGTCGAAAGTGAAGCGGCCCGTGGCCGTCAGGCCCCGAACATCAATTACATCGGGACCAACGGTGCCGGTTAAAATGGGCAGCTCGACGGGGGCTGCGCCCTCGATGATCAACTGCGCTTTTTTGTCAGCCATGTGGCCTCCTATTTATGCTTGAACCATCAGACAGACCCCCCACGCAGGGCCCGCACCACTATAGTGAGATAAATTCGAATGTCAATTTGCCTAAAGTCTTGCTCCAGAAGGCTTTAAGCCGACTTTTTCCTCGAAATTGCCTGCCATTTACGCCTTTTATGCAACTTGTGCAATCCGCTATTGGGGGTAGGTGAACGCGTTGTCATTAGTAGCCTAACTGTCTATACTCGGCCACCGACCGCCAAGGGCTTTTGGGCTTGCTTTCATTGGGGGTCGCATCCCTGGGTGGTGGTTACCTGACCAGTGCACTCCCCAACAACTTTGCCCTGATTGTTAGGGGCTCTTCAGTGTGAAAAAAAAGCCGTGAAAAGCCAACGACCTGTAAACCTAGACCTAAGGACCATCAAACTCCCAGTCACTGCTTACACGTCCATTCTTCACCGTATCTCCGGTGTCATCCTCTTCGTGTGCCTTGCCATCATGCTTTACGCATTGGACAAGTCGCTCAGCTCCGAGGAAGGCTTCGGTCAGGTGAAAGCGTGTCTGACCAGTCCGCTAGCCAAGCTAGTGATTTGGGGCATCCTGTCCGCTCTGCTGTATCACCTGGTAGCCGGTGTGCGCCACTTGATCATGGACATGGGCATCGGTGAGACGCTGGAAGGCGGCAAACTGGGCTCGAAAATCGTTATCGCCGTTTCCGTGGTGGTAATCGTTCTGGCAGGAGTCTGGATATGGTAACTAACGTCACTAACCTGTCGCGTTCGGGCCTCTATGACTGGATGGCACAGCGTGTGTCTGCGGTCGTTCTCGCGGCTTACTTCATCTTTCTGATCGGATACATCGTCGCCAATCCAGGCCTCGAGTATGCCCAGTGGCATGAACTGTTCGCTCACAACGGAATGCGTATTTTCAGCCTGCTGGCCCTTGTTGCTCTGGGCGCTCACGCCTGGGTCGGCATGTGGACCATCGCGACCGACTACCTGACGCCAATGGCGTTCGGCAAGTCCGCAACGGCGATACGTTTCCTTTTCCAGGCAGTATGCGGCGTTGCGATGTTCGCTTACTTCGTCTGGGGTGTGCAGATTCTCTGGGGTATCTGATTCATGGCTAACATTCCAACGATTTCTTTCGACGCCATCATCATTGGTGGTGGCGGTGCCGGCATGCGCGCTGCGCTGCAGCTGGCACAGGGCGGCCACAAGACTGCGGTGATCACCAAGGTTTTCCCGACCCGTTCGCACACTGTTTCCGCTCAGGGTGGCATCACTTGCGCCATCGCCTCTGCCGACCCGAACGATGACTGGCGCTGGCACATGTACGATACCGTCAAGGGTTCCGACTACATCGGTGACCAGGACGCTATCGAATACATGTGTCAGGAAGGCCCGGCTGCCGTGTTCGAGCTGGACCACATGGGTCTGCCGTTCTCGCGTACCGAGCAAGGCCGCATCTATCAGCGTCCGTTCGGTGGCCAGTCCAAGGACTACGGCAAGGGCGGTCAGGCTGCACGTACCTGCGCTGCGTCCGACCGTACCGGTCACGCGCTGCTGCACACCCTTTATCAGGGCAACCTGAAAGCCGGTACCACGTTCCTCAACGAGTACTACGCTGTCGATCTGGTGAAAAACCAGGAAGGCGAATTCGTTGGTGTGATCGCGATCTGCATCGAAACCGGCGAAACCTCCTACATCCGTGCCAAGGCCACCGTTCTGGCGACTGGCGGTGCAGGCCGTATCTACGCGTCGACCACCAACGCCCTGATCAACACCGGTGACGGCGTCGGCATGGCTCTGCGTGCAGGCGTGCCGGTGCAAGACATCGAAATGTGGCAGTTCCACCCGACCGGTATCGCCGGGGCTGGTGTACTGGTTACTGAAGGTTGCCGTGGTGAAGGTGGTTACCTGATCAACAAGCACGGCGAGCGTTTCATGGAGCGTTATGCTCCGAACGCGAAAGACCTGGCTGGTCGTGACGTGGTTGCCCGTTCGATGGTTAAGGAAATCATCGCCGGCAACGGTTGCGGTCCGAATGGCGACCACGTAATGCTCAAGCTCGACCATCTGGGCGAGGAAGTGCTGCACAGCCGTCTGCCAGGCATCTGCGAACTGTCGAAGACTTTCGCCCACGTTGACCCGGTGGTTGCGCCGGTTCCGGTTGTTCCGACCTGCCACTACATGATGGGCGGCGTTGCCACCAACATTCATGGCCAGGCGATCACCCAGAACGCCGAAGGTCAGGACCAGATCATTCCTGGCCTGTTCGCAGTAGGCGAAGTGGCTTGCGTATCGGTACACGGTGCGAACCGTCTGGGCGGCAACTCGCTGCTCGACCTGGTGGTATTCGGTCGCGCTGCCGGCCTGCACCTGGAAAAGGCGTTGACCGATGGCATCGAATACGACGACGCTACCGAGTCCGACATCGAAGCTGCACTGTCGCGTCTGAACGCGCTGAACAACCGTACCGACGGTGAAGACGTTGCCACCCTGCGTCGCGAGCTGCAAAGCTGCATGCAGAACTACTTCGGTGTATTCCGTACCGGTGAATACATGCAGAAGGGCATCGCTCAGCTCGCTGACCTGCGTGCTCGCATCGCCAACGTGAAGATCAACGATAAGTCGCAGGCGTTCAACACTGCACGTATCGAAGCGCTGGAACTGCAAAACCTGCTGGAAGTGGCTGAAGCTACCGCCATCGCGGCCGAAGTACGTAAAGAGTCCCGCGGCGCTCACGCCCGTGAAGACTTCGAAGACCGTGATGACGAAAACTGGCTGTGCCACACCCTGTACTTCCCGGGTGACAAGCGCGTCACCAAGCGTGCCGTGAACTTCTCGCCGAAGACTGTTCCGACTTTCGAACCTAAAGTCCGGACTTATTAAGGGTGACCGCCATGTTGCAAGTCAGTGTTTATCGCTACAACCCTGATCAGGACGCTGCGCCGTTCATGCAGGATTTCCAGGTCGATACCGGTGGTAAGGACCTGATGGTGCTGGACGTGCTGGCCCTGATCAAAGAGCAGGACGAAGGTTTCTCCTATCGTCGCTCCTGCCGTGAAGGCGTCTGCGGCTCCGACGGCATGAACATCAACGGCAAGAACGGCCTGGCGTGCATCACGCCGCTATCCGCTGTTGTAAAAGGTAACAAGCTGATCGTTCGTCCGCTGCCAGGTTTGCCGGTTATCCGTGACCTGGTCGTCGATATGAGCATCTTCTACAAGCAATACGAGAAGGTGAAGCCTTACCTGCAGAACGACACGCCGGCTCCGGCCATCGAGCGTCTGCAGTCGCCAGAAGAGCGCGAAAAGCTCGACGGTCTGTACGAGTGCATCCTGTGCGCCTGCTGCTCGACCTCTTGCCCGTCCTTCTGGTGGAACCCGGACAAGTTCCTCGGTCCAGCTGCGCTGCTGCAAGCCTACCGCTTCCTGGCAGACAGCCGTGACACCAAGACCAGCGAACGTCTGGCTTCACTTGACGACCCGTTCAGCGTTTTCCGCTGCTGGGGCATCATGAACTGCGTCAACGTATGTCCGAAAGGCCTGAACCCGACTAAGGCCATCGGTCACATCCGTAACATGCTGCTTTCGAGCGGCGTGTGATTCAGCTGCTGTAACCGTTGCACCGTAGAGGCTGTGGCGCGGGCTTCAACCCGCGTCATGGCTATAACCAGAGCCGTAGCCATAAGCTGCAGCTCTTCTTTTGAAGAAATGAGACAAGCAGGGGCATCCGGGCTGGTACCCGGACTATCAGTGTGATCCTAGGTGGCTTGTTTTAGTCGCTGCATTCGGACTTCTGCAAGTTTGCTCGGTGTCGACACCGATGGTGTTCCCCTAACCGAGGGTGACCAAGCATGCAAGAAAGCGTGATGCAGCGCATGTGGAACAGCGCCTACCTTTCAGGTGGAAACGCTGCCTATGTGGAAGAGCTTTATGAGCTCTACCTGCACGACCCTAACGCTGTGCCAGAAGAGTGGCGCACCTACTTTCAGAAGTTGCCAGCCGACGGCAACTCTGCCACTGATGTTTCGCACTCGACGATTCGCGATCATTTCGTGCTGCTGGCAAAGAACCAGCGCCGCGCCCAACCGGTTTCCGCCGGCAGCGTGAGCAGTGAGCACGAGAAGAAGCAAGTTGAAGTGCTGCGATTGATCCAGGCCTACCGTATGCGTGGCCACCAGGCAGCCCAGCTTGACCCGCTGGGGCTGTGGCAGCGTCCTGCACCTGCAGACCTGTCGATCAATCATTACGGCTTGACCAATGCCGATCTTGATACGACCTTCCGTGCCGGCGACCTGTTCATCGGCAAAGAGGAAGCGAGCCTACGCGAAATTCACGAAGCGTTGCAGCAGACATATTGCCGCACCATCGGCGCTGAATTCACGCACATCACCGATTCCGAGCAGCGCCAGTGGTTCCAGCAGCGTCTGGAAAGCGTGCGCGGTCGTCCGACGTACTCCGCCGACATCAAGAGCCACCTGCTCGAGCGCGTGACGGCCGGTGAGGGCCTGGAAAAATACCTCGGTACCAAATACCCGGGCACCAAGCGTTTCGGTCTGGAAGGCGGCGAAAGCCTGATTCCGATGCTCGACGAACTGATCCAGCGTTCCGGCTCGTACGGTACCAAGGAAGTCGTCATCGGCATGGCCCACCGTGGCCGTCTGAACGTGCTGGTCAACACCTTCGGCAAGAACCCGCGCGAGCTGTTCGACGAGTTTGAAGGCAAGAAGAAGGTCGAGCTCGGTTCCGGTGACGTGAAATATCACCAGGGCTTCTCGTCCAACGTGATGACCACCGGCGGCGAAGTTCACCTCGCCATGGCGTTCAACCCGTCCCACCTGGAAATCGTTTCCCCGGTGGTCGAAGGTTCGGTGCGCGCCCGTCAGGACCGTCGCAACGACCTGACCGGTGAGAAAGTCCTGCCGATCTCCATCCACGGTGACGCGGCATTCGCCGGTCAGGGCGTGGTCATGGAAACCTTCCAGATGTCGCAGACCCGCGGTTTCAAGACCGGCGGTACCGTGCACATCGTGATCAACAACCAGGTCGGTTTCACCATCAGCAACCCGCTGGACTCGCGCTCCACCGAGTACGCCACCGACGTTGCCAAGATGATCCAGGCGCCGATCCTCCATGTGAATGGTGATGATCCGGAAGCCGTGCTGTTCGTGACCCAGCTGGCCATCGACTACCGCATGCAGTTCAAGCGTGACGTGGTGATCGATCTGGTCTGCTACCGTCGTCGCGGCCACAACGAGGCCGACGAGCCGAGCGGCACCCAGCCACTGATGTATCAGCAGATCACCAAGCAGCGCACCACCCGTGAGCTGTACGCCGAACGCCTGACTCAGGCCGGTGTGCTCGATGCTGAACGTGTTCAGGCCAAGGTCGACGAATATCGCAACGCGCTGGACAACGGTCTGCACGTGGTGAAATCGCTGGTCAAGGAGCCGAACAAAGAGCTGTTCGTCGACTGGCGTCCGTACCTGGGCCACGCCTGGACTGCGCGTCACGACACGCGTTTCGATCTGAAGACCCTGCAAGAACTGTCCGCCAAGCTGCTGGAAATCCCGGAAGGCTTCGTGGTTCAGCGTCAGGTCGCGAAGATCTACGAAGACCGTCAGAAGATGCAAGCCGGCGGCCTGCCGATCAACTGGGGTTACGCTGAAACCATGGCGTACGCGACCCTGGCGTTCGAAGGTCACCCGATCCGCATGACCGGTCAGGATATCGGCCGCGGTACGTTCTCGCACCGTCACGCTGTACTGCACAACCAGAAAGACGCGGGCACCTACATTCCGCTGCAGAACCTGTACGACGGTCAGCCACGTTTCGACCTGTACGACTCGTTCCTCTCGGAAGAAGCGGTACTGGCATTCGAATACGGTTACTCGACCACCACGCCAAACGCGCTGGTGATCTGGGAAGCCCAGTTCGGTGACTTCGCCAACGGTGCACAGGTCGTGATCGACCAGTTCATCACTAGCGGCGAGCACAAGTGGGGCCGTCTCTGCGGTCTGACCATGCTGCTGCCACACGGTTACGAAGGCCAGGGCCCTGAGCACAGCTCGGCACGTCTTGAGCGTTACCTGCAGCTGTGCGCCGAGCACAACATTCAGGTGTGCATGCCGACTACCCCGGCGCAGATCTACCACTTGCTGCGTCGTCAGGTGATTCGTCCGCTGCGCAAGCCGCTGGTCGTGCTGACGCCGAAGTCGCTGCTGCGCCACAAGCTGGCCATCTCGACGCTGGAAGATCTGGCCGAAGGTTCGTTCCAGACCGTGATCCCGGAAATCGACGCACTGGACCCGAAAAAGGTCGAGCGTGTGGTTCTGTGCAGCGGCAAGGTCTACTACGACCTGCTGGAGAAACGCCGTGCCGAAGGCCGCGAAGATATCGCCATCGTGCGTATCGAGCAGCTGTATCCGTTCCCTGAGGACGACTTGAAAGAAGTCCTGGCTCCGTACACCAACGTCAAGCATGCCGTCTGGTGTCAGGAAGAGCCGATGAACCAGGGTGCCTGGTACTGCAGCCAGCATCACTTGCGTCGCAGCATCGCCAACCTCGACAAGACTCTCGTACTCGAGTACGCGGGCCGTGAGGCGTCGGCTGCCCCAGCTTGTGGTTATGCATCGATGCACGCCGAGCAGCAGGAAAAACTGCTGCAAGATGCTTTCACTGTTTAACGCCTTCGCGCTGACTGAAACCGAATTTTAAGGACCCACAGATAATGGCTATCGAAATCAAAGCCCCGTCATTCCCGGAATCGGTTGCCGATGGCACCGTTGCCACCTGGCACAAGAAACCAGGTGAGGCCGTCAAGCGTGACGACCTGATCGTCGACATCGAGACCGACAAGGTCGTGCTCGAAGTGTTGGCTGAAGCGGACGGCGTGCTGGGCGCAATCGTTGCCGAAGAGGGCGCTACCGTTCTGTCGAACCAGGTCCTGGGCTCGATCGAAGAGGGCGGCGCTGCTGCCGCTGCTCCAGCCGCCGCTGCTGCTCCGGCTGCTACTGCCGCTGCCGCACCAGCTGCTGCCGATGGCGAAGATGACCCGATCGCAGCGCCGGCCGCACGCAAACTGGCTGAAGAAAACGGCATCAACATCGCTTCCGTTGCCGGCACCGGCAAGGGCGGTCGTGTGACCAAGGAAGACGTGGTAGCAGCAGTTGCTGCCAAGAAAGCCGCACCGGCTGCCGCACCTGCCAAGGCTGCTGCTCCTTCGGCTGCTGCGCCTGTGTTCGCTGCTGGCGACCGCATCGAGAAGCGCGTACCGATGACTCGCGTACGTGCCACCGTGGCCAAGCGTCTGGTTGAAGCCCAGTCGAACATGGCGATGCTGACCACGTTCAACGAAGTCGACATGACTGAAGTCATGGCTCTGCGTTCGAAGTACAAGGACCTGTTCGAGAAGTCGCACAACGGCGTACGCCTGGGCTTCATGTCGTTCTTCGTGAAAGCGGCCACCGAAGCGCTGAAACGCTTCCCGGCTGTCAACGCGTCGATCGACGGCGGCGACATCGTTTACCACGGCTACGCGGACATCGGCGTTGCCGTTTCCAGCGACCGTGGCCTGGTGGTACCGGTTCTGCGTAACGCCGAGCTGATGAGCCTGGCGGAAATCGAAGGCGGCATCGCAACCTTCGGCAAGAAAGCCCGTGACGGCAAACTGTCGATGGACGAGATGACCGGTGGTACCTTCACCATCACCAACGGTGGTACCTTCGGTTCGATGATGTCGACGCCAATCGTCAACCCGCCGCAGGCAGCGATTCTGGGCATGCACAACATCATCCAGCGTCCAATGGCCATCAACGGTCAGGTCGTGATCCGTCCGATGATGTACCTGGCACTGTCCTACGATCACCGTCTGATCGATGGCAAAGAAGCTGTGACCTTCCTGGTGACCATCAAGAACCTGCTGGAAGATCCGGCTCGTCTGTTGCTGGATATCTAAAAAGCAGCTGCAAGCTTTCAGCTACAAGCCTCAAGCTCAAGGCGAGCGGGTGGGCTTGCAGCTTGAGGCTTGCGGCTTGTAGCTTTATTGCTAAAGAGGATTTTTTGAATGTCGCAGAAATTTGACGTAGTAGTGATCGGTGCCGGCCCTGGTGGCTATGTAGCGGCCATCAAGGCTGCGCAGTTGGGCCTGACCACTGCCTGCATCGAGAAGTACACCGACGCAGAGGGCAAGCAAGCCCTTGGCGGTACCTGCCTGAACGTGGGTTGCATTCCTTCCAAGGCGCTGCTCGACAGCTCGTGGAAATACAAGGAAGCCAAAGAGAGCTTCAACGTTCACGGTATCTCGACCGGCGAAGTCAAAATGGACGTCGCTGCGATGGTTGGCCGCAAGGCTGGCATCGTCAAGAACCTGACCGGCGGCGTTGCCACCCTGTTCAAGGCCAACGGCGTTACTTCGATCCAGGGCCACGGCAAGCTGCTGGCCGGCAAGAAAGTCGAAGTCACCAAGCCTGACGGTTCGGTTGAAGTCATCGAAGCGGAAAACGTCATCCTCGCGCCAGGTTCGCGTCCGATCGACATCCCACCGGCTCCGGTTGACCAGAAAGTCATCGTCGATTCGACGGGCGCTCTGGAATTCCAGTCCGTACCCAAGCGTCTGGGCGTGATCGGCGCTGGTGTGATCGGTCTGGAACTGGGTTCGGTATGGTCGCGTCTGGGCTCCGAAGTGGTTGTTCTGGAAGCGCTGGACACTTTCCTGATGGCAGCGGACACCGCTGTTTCCAAGGAAGCGCTGAAAACCCTGACCAAACAGGGCCTGGACATCAAGCTGGGCGCTCGCGTTACCGGTTCGAAAGTCAACGGTGAAGAAGTTGTCGTCAACTACACCGATGCCAACGGCGAACAGACCATCACTTTCGACAAGCTGATCGTTGCCGTTGGTCGCCGTCCGGTGACCACTGATCTCCTGTCTGCCGACTGCGGCGTGGAAATCGACGAGCGCGGTTTCATCGCGGTCGATGACCACTGCGTCACCGCCGTACCGGGCGTCTTCGCCATTGGCGACGTGGTTCGCGGCATGATGCTGGCCCACAAGGCTTCGGAAGAAGGCATCATGGTTGTCGAGCGCATCAAAGGCCACAAGGCTCAGATGAACTATGATTTGATCCCTTCGGTTATTTATACTCACCCGGAAATCGCGTGGGTTGGCAAAACCGAGCAGGCGCTGAAGGCCGAAGGCGTTGAAGTCAACGTCGGCACCTTCCCGTTCGCCGCTTCCGGCCGTGCCATGGCTGCCAACGATACCGGTGGTTTCGTCAAGGTCATCGCCGATGCCAAGACCGACCGCGTATTGGGCGTGCACGTGATTGGCCCGAGCGCTGCGGAACTGGTTCAGCAGGGCGCGATCGGTATGGAATTCGGCACCAGCGCTGAAGACCTGGGCATGATGGTTTTCTCCCATCCGACCCTGTCCGAAGCCTTGCACGAAGCTGCTCTGGCAGTGAATGGCGGCGCCATTCACATTGCCAACCGCAAGAAGCGTTAAGACACACAATAAGAAACCACGGCGGTAGCGGCCCGTCGTGAGCCTTGCGAGCAAGACTCACCGCGGAATGTCCGCCGGACGCAGTCTTGCGTAGCTCCGCTACGCAAGCAGCAGTCACAGGTGGCGCGGCACTCAAACGAGCGCAGCGCCGAATGCGCAGTACCTAACGAAGACGGTAAAAAGCATGAATCTTCACGAGTATCAGGGTAAGCAGCTGTTCGCTGAATACGGCCTGCCAGTTTCCACTGGTTACGCAGTAGACACCCCGGAAGCAGCAGCAGAAGCTTGCGACAAGATCGGCGGCAACGAGTGGGTCGTCAAAGCCCAGGTTCACGCCGGTGGTCGCGGTAAAGCGGGCGGCGTAAAGCTGGTTCGCAGCAAAGAAGACGCCAAGGCCTTCGCACAGCAATGGCTGGGCAAGCGTCTGGTGACTTACCAGACTGACGCCAATGGCCAGCCAGTCACCAAGATCCTGGTTGAATCGTGCACTGATATCGCTAAAGAGCTGTACCTGGGCGCTGTCGTTGACCGTTCGAGCCGTCGCATCGTGTTCATGGCTTCCACCGAAGGTGGCGTGGACATCGAGAAAATCGCTCACGACACGCCAGAAAAAATTCTCAAGGCCACTATCGATCCACTGGTTGGCGCTCAGCCATCCCAGGGTCGCGAGCTGGCATTCCAGCTGGGTCTGGAAGGCAAGCAGGTCACTCAGTTCGCCAAGATCTTCGTAGGTCTGGCCAAACTGTTCAAAGACCACGACCTGGCTCTGCTGGAAGTGAACCCGCTGGTGATCAAGGCTGACGGCGATCTGCACTGCCTCGACGCCAAGATCAACATCGACGCCAACGCCATGTACCGTCAGCCTAAGCTGAAGGCTTTCCACGATCCGTCGCAGGACGATCCGCGCGAAGCGCACGCTGCCAAGTTCGAACTGAACTACGTAGCCTTGGAAGGCAACATTGGCTGCATGGTCAACGGTGCCGGTCTGGCCATGGGTACCATGGACATCGTCAACCTGCATGGCGGCAAGCCAGCCAACTTCCTCGACGTAGGTGGTGGCGCAACCAAGGAACGCGTTACTGAAGCGTTCAAGATCATCCTGTCCGACCAGAACGTCGCGGCAGTACTGGTCAACATCTTCGGCGGCATCGTTCGCTGCGACATGATTGCCGAAGGCATCATCGGCGCCGTGAAAGAAGTCGGCGTGAAAATCCCGGTTGTTGTTCGCCTTGAAGGCAACAACGCTGAGCTGGGCGCTAAAGTACTGGCAGAAAGCGGTTTGAACATCATCGCTGCTACCAGCCTGACCGACGCTGCTCAACAAGTTGTCAAAGCTGCGGAGGGCAAGTAATGAGCGTCCTGATCAATAAAGACACCAAAGTTATCTGCCAGGGTATTACCGGTTCGCAAGGTAGTTTCCACACCCAGCAAGCCATCGAATACGGCACCAAGATGGTTGGTGGCGTAACTCCTGGCAAAGGCGGCACCGAGCACCTGGGTCTGCCAGTGTTCAACACCGTCAAAGACGCAGTAGCTGCGACCGGCGCTACCGCCAGCGTGATCTACGTTCCAGCTCCGTTCTGCAAGGACTCGATCCTGGAAGCGGCATTCGGCGGCATCAAGCTGATCGTCTGCATCACCGAAGGCATTCCTACCCTGGACATGCTGGACGCCAAAGTTAAGTGCGACGAACTGGGCGTAGTCCTGATCGGCCCTAACTGCCCAGGGGTGATCACCCCAGGCGAATGCAAGATTGGCATCATGCCAGGTCACATTCACTTGCCAGGCAAGGTCGGTATCGTTTCGCGTTCCGGCACCCTGACCTACGAAGCTGTGAAGCAGACCACTGACGCCGGTTTCGGTCAGTCGACTTGCGTCGGCATCGGCGGTGACCCGATCCCGGGTTCGAACTTCATCGACATCCTGAAACTGTTCCAGGAAGACCCGAAGACCGAAGCGATCGTAATGATCGGCGAGATCGGCGGTTCGGCTGAAGAAGAAGCGGCTGCCTACATCAAGGCAAACGTAACCAAGCCGGTTGTTTCCTACATCGCTGGTGTGACTGCTCCTCCGGGCAAGCGCATGGGCCATGCTGGCGCAATCATCTCTGGCGGCAAAGGCACTGCAGACGAGAAATTCGCTGCGCTGCAAGACGCAGGCGTGAAAACCGTGCGTTCGCTGGCAGACATCGGCAAGGCCCTGGCCGAGCTGACTGGCTGGGAAGTGAAGAAGTAAGCCACGGCTGACTTTTTAGCTCCAGCAACAAAGGCCACCGTCGGGTGGCCTTTGTCGTTTCTGCTGATTGGAAGATCAAAAGATCGCAGCCTTCGGCAGCTCCTACAGGAGAAATGCATTCCAAATGTAGGAGCAGCCG
>NZ_QETJ01000115.1:0-15953 GCF_003105095.1 Pseudomonas sp. NDM
ACGAAACTTTAATAACTGACACTCCGCTATCGCGAGCAGGCTCACTCCTACAGGGTTTATGTAAGCCGGTTATTTGCGCATCCGCATCAACTCCGGCAAGCCGATCTTCAGCAACCGCGCCGTCCTGCTCTTCGCCAGTTCCTCGACGCCTTCATGCTCGGTCAGCCGCGCCATCTGCGCCGCCATGTTCATCACCAGCGCCTCGCGACTGTAAACGCCACCACCGAGCTGGTAGACCGAAGCAATCAACTCGCGCAACTCCAGCGGCAGCCGCCAGCGAGTTCTCAATGCCGAGCCGTAGGAAGCGGCAAACTTCGCCAACGCTTCACCGACCTCTTCCAGCTCGTCCAGCTCGCCGCCGGCCTGTTGCCATTCCTGCAAGCAGCGCAGCAGCGCCAGATCGCCGAGTCGATGCAGCATGCCCGCGCAATAGCAGCGTTCCTGATCCAGATCGAGCAAGCGCGCCAGCGTGCGGGCATATTCCGCCGTGTGCAGTGACAGCCCCCAGTAGCGCTCGGCGTAATCTGCCAGGCACGCATTGCTGAGCCGGGCGCTGCGTTTGAGCGCCAGCCCGAGTATCAGGTTCATGCTTTGCCCGGTGCCGAGTCGATGCAGCGCCTGCGCCAGGGTCTGCACTGGCGCGCCATGGTGCTGCGCAGCACTGTTGGCGGCCGCGATCAGCACTGCGGTGATCTGCGGATCGGTGCGAACCTCTTCCTCCAGCAGTTTCAGGTCCAGCCCTTGGGGATTGAGGCTGCGCTTGACCGCCACTTGCACGTCGGTCATCAGCGGCGCGCCATCGGCCTGCTCGCGACGCCGTTCCAGAAACACTGACAGGGTCATGCCCGGCGCCAGTGCCGGCACTTCGCAGACCACGGCTTCGCCGACGTTGAGCAGCAAACCCTGCAAGCGCTCGGTCAGGCCTTCCATGTTCAACGGTTTGGTCAGGTACGCGGTCGGCGCCAGCGGAATCGCTTCGCGCACGCTGGCGCTGTCGTTGCGGCTGCTCATCAGAATGAACGGCAGTGGCGGATTGCGTTTGCGCTGACGAACGCTGCGCAGCACATGCAGTCCATCGATTCCGGGCAGCTCCCAATCGACGATGGCCAGGTCATACGGCACCTCGCCAAGCAACGACAGCGCTTGCTGGCCGTCGGCGCACAGATCCAGGCGCGCATCGCAGCGCACGTTGAGCAGTACTTGTTTAAGCAGGTCGCGAGACCAGGGATCGGCCTCGGCAATCAACACCCGGGGTACGGCGGGTAAATCAACGGCAGTCATGCGCGCTCTCCTTGCAATGCCTGAACCTTAGCCAATGCCGGACATTCGTTACAGCGCAAACGCGGCCGATGTGTTTCAACGGGCGTAAAAAAACCCGCCGAAGCGGGTTTTTGTCGAGCAGGTCACACCATCGATCAGAGTTCGGAGAAGCACTCTTCGATGATCGCCAGACCCTTGTCCAGTTGCTCGTCCGGCGAAGTCAGCGGGACCAGCACGCGCAGCACGTTACCGTAAGTGCCGCAGGACAGCAGGATCAGGCCCTTGTCCCGCGCCTTGGCGACAACAGCCGCTACAGCGGTCGGGTTTGGCTTGTGGCTGTCGCCGTTTTCGAACAGCTCGACCGCGATCATCGCGCCCAGCGCGCGCACTTCACCGATCACCGGGTACTTGGCCTGAATGGCCTTCAGGCCGGTGACCAGACGCTCGCCGACAGCCTTGCAGCGGTCCAGCAGTTGCTCTTCTTCGAACACTTCCATCACGGCCAGCGCAGCGGCGCAAGCGATCGGGCTACCAGCGTAGGTGCCGCCCAGGCCACCCGGGGCGATGGCGTCCATGTACTCGGCCTTGCCGCACACGCCGGCCAGCGGGAAACCGCCAGCGATGGACTTGGCAAAGGTGGTCAGGTCGGCGGCAACGCCCATCTGTTCCATGGCGAAGAAAGTGCCGGTACGGCCAGCGCCGGTCTGCACTTCGTCAGCGATCAGCAGAATGCCGTGCTGGTCGCACAGCGCGCGCAGACGCTTCATGAATTCCTTCGGCGCAACGTAGAAACCACCCTCACCCTGCACCGGCTCGATGATGATCGCGGCGATGTCCTTCGGCTCGGCGTCGTTCTTGAAGATGCGTTCGATGGAGGCGATCGAGTCGTCGATGCTCACGCCATGCAGTTCGTTCGGGTACAGCGCGCGGAAGATGCCGCCTGGCATCAGGCCCATGCCGGCCGAGTACGGCACGACTTTACCGGTCAGGCCCAGGGTCATCATGGTGCGACCGTGGTAAGCGCCGGTGAACGCGATCACGCCAGCGCGGCCGGTGGCGGCACGGGCGATCTTCACGGCGTTTTCCACCGCTTCGGAACCGGTGGTCACCAGCAGGGTTTTCTTGGCGAAATCGCCCGGCACCTTGGCGTTGATTTTTTCGCACAGCTCAACGTACGGCTCGTAGGCCAGCACCTGGAAGCAAGTGTGGGTCAGCTTGTTCAGCTGTTCGGTTACGGCAGCGATGATTTTCGGGTGCACGTGGCCGGTGTTCAGTACAGCAATGCCGCCAGCGAAGTCGATGAACTCACGACCTTCGACGTCGGTCACCGTTGCGTTCTTTGCCGACTCGGCGAAGATCGGGTGAATCTGGCCAACACCACGAGGTACGGCATTGGTGCGGCGGGCCATCAGTTCAGCGTTAGTCTTGCTCATTACAGTCCTCATTCGCCGCTCATCGGGCGGCGTGGTTCAAGGATGAAGCGGGAGGAATCGGCGGTGGCAGCATGCGATGATCGACTGCCACGGCGTTCCCGGCCGCAGAGAAAATTCCGTTTTGAAACGACGCAAAGGACAGCGCTCTCGTGCCCTTTGCGTTTGCAGCGATCCCATTCCCGGCTTAGATGCCCAGGCAGAGGTATTTGATTTCCAGGTAATCTTCGATGCCGTACTTGGAACCTTCACGGCCCAGGCCCGAGGCCTTGATGCCGCCGAACGGCGCGACTTCGTTGGAGATCAGCCCGGTGTTGACGCCGACCATGCCGTATTCCAGCGCTTCGGCGACACGGAACACACGGCCGAGGTCGCGTGCGTAGAAATACGAGGCGAGACCGAATTCGGTGTCGTTGGACATGGCGATCACTTCCGCTTCGTCTTTGAAGCGGAACAGCGGCGCCAGCGGACCGAAGGTTTCTTCCTTGGCCACGGCCGCGTTTTTCGGCACGTTGGTGAGGATGGTCGGCTCGAAGAAGTTGCCTTCCATCGCCTTGCCGCCGGCCAGTACGGTCGCGCCTTTGCTCACGGCGTCAGCGATGTGTTCCTGAACCTTGGCCACGGCTTTTTCGTCGATCAGCGGGCCGGTAGTGGTGCCGTCTTCCAGACCGTTGCCGATTTTCAGTTTGGCCACAGCCACTTTCAGCTTCTCGGCGAACGCATCGTAGACCGCGTCCTGAATGTACAGACGGTTGGCGCAGACGCAGGTCTGGCCGTTGTTGCGGTATTTGGAAATGATCGCGCCTTCGACGGCCTTATCCAGATCCGCATCGTCGAACACGATGAACGGCGCGTTGCCGCCCAGTTCCAGCGAGACTTTCTTGATGTCCTTGGCGCATTCGGCCATCAACTGGCGACCGATTTCGGTCGAGCCGGTGAAGGACAGTTTGCGCACGATCGGGTTGCTGGTCAGCTCGCTGCCGATGTCGCCGGCGCTGCCGGAGACCACGCTGAACACGCCCGCCGGAATGCCCGCGCGCTGAGCCAGTTCGGCCAGGGCGAAAGCGGAGAAAGGGGTTTGCGAAGCAGGCTTGAGCACCATGGTGCAACCGGCGGCCAGTGCTGGGCCGGCCTTGCGAGTGATCATTGCTGCCGGGAAGTTCCACGGAGTGATCGCTGCGGTGACGCCGATCGGCTGCTTGATCACGATCAGGCGCTTGTCCGGCTGGTGGCCTGGAATCACATCACCGTAGATGCGCTTGGCTTCTTCGGCGAACCACTCGATGAACGATGCGGCGTAAACGATTTCGCCCTTGGCTTCGGCCAGCGGCTTGCCTTGCTCGAGGGTCATCAGGCGCGCGAGATCGTCCTGATTCTCGATCATCAGCTCGAACCAGCGACGCAGCTTGCCGGCACGCTCCTTGGCGGTCAGTGCACGCCAGGCCGGCAGCGCCTTGTCGGCGGCCTCAATGGCACGGCGGGTTTCTGCGGCGCCCATCTTCGGCACGGTGCCGAGGATTTCGCCGGTGGCCGGGTTGTTGACCTTGATCGTCTGACCGTTGTCCGCATCGACCCAAGCGCCATCGATGAAGGCTTGCTGGCGGAACAACTGGGTGTCTTTAAGCTGCATGTCGGCTTTCCTTAACAGCACCGCGGCCTGCGCGGAGCAAATTATGATTGTAGAAAGGCGCCTCGCAAGGCTGCCGTCAGGGAAATCAGTGAGCGGATTGTGGCGCATCGACAGTGCACGACCGGGCGCACCTGCGCTGCAACATCCCGTCAACGAGCGTTTGAAATCTCAAACGGATCGTAGGTTCAAAGGGGGTAAAGGACAATAGGTCGTTCGAAAAAAAGAACAAAAATGCCGCTTTTCAGATCAACGCACCGAAAACCCGTACTGCAGGAAAAACCTTAGATCAACCCCGGCAAAGCGCCAAGCGAGGGTTTTGCAGGACGTTACCGCTTTAAGGAATACAGCGATTTTGTGCCGACACGCACTCTGACAAAACCCGCCAAACCCGGCATGGACGCCCCGAGCCGACCTAGGTATGATGTCGCCCGCTGCACCAGTAGCTCAGCTGGATAGAGTACTGCCCTCCGAAGGCAGGGGTCGTGGGTTCGAATCCCGCCTGGTGCACCATGAATCAAACGAGAAAGCCCCGGACTGTGATGGTCCGGGGCTTTTTTGTGGGCGATGACAAGATCGCTGGAACGCCGTCACTCCGTCGTCCAGTCAAACTCGTCATATTCATCGTCGTCATCTCCCTCCTCCTCCACCTCTTCAAACACCTCGTCTTCATCAACGAGGTCTTCCTCCGGCTGATTCAGCAGAAATTCCTTACGTGTCTCGGTTACTGCACGCCGCATTTGTTCGCCCTTCTCCGGGCAGTTGAGTAGCTGGGCGATGCGGTCGATTTTTGCTGCCACGTTGTCCTCCAGCGCATTGGCAATGGCTCGATAGTGCGCGTTTTCGCGGGGCAATGCCAAATGGCTGGGGAATCAGGGCAGTCAGCCGCCCGTAAGCGGCCGAACCTCAGCGGTGATAACGCCGCACCGCGCTGCTGTTGCGCAGCACATGGCCTTTGATTTTTTCCATCAACTCGGCGCGGGTCAGGCCGGCCGGCAAAGCGTCCGGGGCGAGGTCGAGGGCGTAGATCTGAATGATGTAGTGGTGCGCGCTGTCGCCCACTGGCGGGCATGGGCCCATGTAATGGGTGTTGCCTTTGCTGTTGGTGCCGCCGACGCCTTCGAGCGCGGATTTAGCGCCGACGCCGGCCGCGATCTGGTGGGTGGTGGGTTTGATCCCATAGTGAATCCAGTGATCGACGCCCAGGCCCTTCTGGCCGTCCGGGTCATGCATGACGATGGCGTAGCTCTGGGTTCCGGCCGGGCCGGCGTTCCAGCTCAGCGCCGGCGACTGGTTCTTGCCACCGCAGCCAGGCGCGTCGCTGGCGGCGGCCGAGGTGAACAAGCGGTTATCCGACACGCCCGGGATGCTCAGGGTGAAGCGCTCCTGGGCCTGCGCCGGGAACTGCACGCAAAGGGTCACGGCGATGGCCGCCAGCCATGGGTTGAGAGAGGTCAATCGGGTCATTCCGGGAGCACCTTGTGCAGTGAGGCCGTCGTCGGCCCGCAAACTATAGCTGTACCGTTCGTGCCTTGGCAGTAGCAAATGGCTGAACCTCCCGCGGCGGCCTCAACTCACAAGAGAAATGCCTGCGAGGAAGCTGAAGATGTCCCTGCACCGAGTCGCCCGTTTCGCCGATGTCCCGCAAGACCGTGGCCTGCAAGTCGAAATCGGCGACTGCAAGATCGTCCTGCTGCGTGCCAACGGAGAGTTGCGAGCGTTTCAGGGCCTGTGTCCACACGCCGGTGCGCCACTGGCCGAGGGTGCGTTGTGTCACGGCAGGTTGATCTGCCCTTGGCACAAAGCCGCGTACCGCGCCGAGGACGGAGGCCTGTGCGAGCCGCCGTCGCTGGACAGTCTCAAGCGCTTTCCGCTGGAGTTGCGCGGCGAGGAGATCTGGGTCGATGACCAGCCCCTGCCCGATCCGCACACCCCGCCGGCCGACGATCCAAGAACGTTCGTGGTGGTCGGCGCCGGCGCCGCAGGCACTGCATGCGCGGCGGCGTTGCGGGAGAAGGGTTTTGGCGGGCGCATCGTTATGGTCGACGGCGAACAGGATGCCGGCTACGACCGCACGGTGCTGAGCAAATTTGTTCTGGCCGGGGAAATGTCGCCGAAAGAGGTTCCGCCCCTGCGCGATGAAGCCTTCTATCAAGCGCAACGCATCGAACGCGTACAAAGCGAAGTCAGCGCACTCGACGCTCCAGGCAAAACCCTTCATTTAAGCAATGGCGGAATCCTGCGCTACGACGCCGCGGTACTCGCGACGGGTGGCGCACCCAACCCGCTGAAACTACCCGGCGCTGAGCTGGCCAACGTCTTCGTCCTGCGTTCGAAAGCCCAGGCTGAACAGATCATCAACGCCGCTCAACCGGGCCAGCGCGCGGTGATCATCGGCGACAGTTTCATCGCCCTCGAATGCGCGTCAGCCCTGCGCGAGTACGGCCTCGACGTTACCGTGCTGGCGCGTCATGCGATCCCTTTCGCCAAGCAATTCGGCGAAGCGGTAGGCAAGGCGATTCGCGCGTTGCACGAAGAGCACGGGGTGAAGTTCATCAGCGAGCACGAGGCTACCGAGATCTTTGGCGAAGAGAAGGTCGAGGGCGTGTTGCTCGACAACGGCTTGCGCCTGGCGGCGGATTTGATCCTCGCTGGCGTCGGCGTCCACCCGGCTACCGAGGCCTTCGGCTCACTGTCCAAGGAAGATGATCAGTCTTTGCGCGTCGATGACGGCATGCGTGTCGGCGATGGTTTATGGGCCATCGGCGATATCGCCACGTTTCCGCTGAGCGGCCAGCCAACCCGAATCGAGCACTGGCGTTTGGCCCAGCAACACGCGCGCATTGCCGCCGCCAACATGCTCGGTGGCGAGGAGCATTATCTGGATGTGCCGTTCTTCTGGACGTACCACTTCGGCAAGAACTACGACTATCTCGGTCACGCTGCGGAATGGGACGAGGTCGAGTTCAACGGCGAGCCGGATAAGCCGCCGTTCATTGGCCTGTTCGCGAAAAACGGCATCGTCGTCGCGGCGGTGGCCTGCGACAAGCAACGCGCGATGGCGCTGCTGGCCGAACGAATGAAACAACCTTTGCGGATGAAGGAGGCGTGGACGCTGATCCAGGCCTGACACCGGTCCTGTAGGAGCTGCGTAGGAGCTGACGAGTGCAACGAGGCTGCGATCTCTTGATCTTGCTTTTACATAAGCAAAATCAAAAGATCGCAGCCTTCGGCAGCTCCTACAGTGGAGGTCACGTCAGGCGGTTTACCGGCTCGCGTTGGTCATCGCCATCGGCATGCAGAAAGATCACCCGCTGTTGCCCCAGCGGCGCGGGCAATGCCTGCTGCTGCACCGGCCAGAAATGCGTTTCCACGTGGCTGATATCGCCGTCCTGATCGTTGTGGATGGTCATCACGCCAGGCGTGCGCAGTTTCTGGAAACGCTCATCGCAGAGCTTGAAGCTTTTGCTCAGACCTTCATCACCAATCACCGGCGAGGGCAACCGGCGCTGAGCGAAGCTGCGGCTCTTGCGTTGCTGATAACGTGCCCAACCAATCAGGATCACTGCGTTGACCACCGCCACCCACAGATAAACCTGCAAGGTGCCCAAGGCGTCGAATGCCGAATGCTCGATGCGTGGGCCGCCGGTGGTTTCGATCAATGGCCATAGGCCGCGCACCAACAGGTACAGCAGGCCGACCCAGGCCATCACGGTAAGGATGACGTCGATCACCACCAGAAAGGGCCGTTGGCGAGTGCGGATAATTTTCATTTGATGACTTCCTCCTGCTCGTCGCCCAGCGGTCGGATGCCCCGATCAGGACTGACCCAGCGCGCGCGTTTCTTGTGTTGGCTGAACAACACTTTGGGGAAACTGACCAAGGTGGTCAGCAGACTGACGAGCCAGAACACCAGCGGGTACCAGACCACCCAGAACATGGTCTTGCCCAGACCCGGCTCATAGCGCCGATCGATGACGATGCTGACCGCGAACTGCACCAGACAGACCACCGCCAGCAACAGACCGGTGAAGGCCGGTGGCATCAAGTGATCCACAGCGATTGCATCCGGCATGACCATGAATTTGCCCATGCCCCAGAAAATCACCGACAACAGGAAGGTGAACGCCCAACCGGTGGACAGGCAGTATTCGAACAGCAGCGGCCACAGGTAACGATGGCGATACTGCCAGATGCCGCGAATGTTCTTGAACAGCACTTCGGCGCCGCCCTGGGCCCAGCGCAGACGCTGCTTCCAGAGGCCGCCGAGGGTCTCCGGCATGAGGATCCAGCAGAGCGCGCGCGGTTCGTAAAAGATGCTCCAGTGATCGAGTTGCAGCTTCCAGCTGATGTCGATGTCTTCGGTGATCATGTCCGGGCTCCAGTAGCCGACCCGGTTCAGCGCGGTACGGCGGAACGCGACGATCACCCCGGAGACGGTGAAGATGCGCCCGAACACCCGTTGCGTGCGTTTGATCAGACCGATGATCGAGGAGAACTCGCCGACCTGCACCCGCCCGATCAACGTCGACCGTGTGCGGATGCGCGGGTTGCCAGTCACGGCGCCGAGACGTGCGTTATCCAGCATCGGCGCGACCAGATAGGCCGCGGTATTGGGCGCCAGCAAGGCGTCGCCATCGATGCACACCAGATATTCACTGCGCGCAGCAATCGCGCCCATGCGCAGGGCCACCGCCTTGCCCTGGTTCTCTGCCAGATGCAGGACCCGCAAACGAGGATCTTCCTTGGCCAGTGCGTCGAGAACTTCAGCCGTGTTGTCCTTGGAGCCGTCGTTGATCGCGATGACTTCGATGTTCGGGTAATGCTGCGCCAGTGCCGCGTGAATGGTGTCGGCAGCGTTGTCGCCTTCGTTGTAGCAAGGAATCAGGATCGAGATCAGCGGCTCGCCTTCCAGTGGCGGCGGCAGCGTGTCGTCCTGCCATGGCCAGTGGCGCTCCCAGTGCAACCAGAAATACAGGCCGCCGGCGATCCACAACCCGGACATGAACAGCGGGTAGAAGAACACGAACGACATCAGGAACTGGCCGGTCACCAGGAAAATCAGCCCCAGCGGAACGCCAAGAACGATCGCCAGAACAAGCAGGGCTAACAGTCTATCCAGCATGTTATGGATTCCATTTGTTGGAGAGTGCAGGCCTTACGGTTTTCAGGTCCGGCAGGTTGTCGAGGAAGTTGTCCGGGTAGTAACCGAAACTGGTCGCGCCCTGGCGCTTGAGCCGGCCCATCCAGTCCGCCAGTTGTGCGGCATCGATGTCGGCCTGATCCTTCTGGTTCCAGTCACGCGCCTGCAATTCGAACACCGTGCGATTGAGCGCACCGGGACGTTTTTTAACCGTGGCCACCAAGGTTTCCAGCCACGGCCCGGACTCGGCCCGGGTCTGTTTTTCCATCAAAGGCATAGCCATCGGCGCCGTCCAGTCGTAGGTGGCGAGGAAATCGTCGAGATTCTGTGCGAACCACGCTTCGCTCTCGGGATTAAGCATCGGCTCGGCAAAGATGTTGCGCGCGGTCAGCACCTGCGGGCCGCGAATGGCGCGGACCCTGGCGGTCAGTTCGTTGGTGAAGTCGATCAGGTAGCGGCTCTTGAAGCGGGTCCAGCGTTGCATCGCCGCCGGGTCGTCGCGCAGCGCGGCAATCGAGCCGGGCAACCCATGTGCAGCGTAGGCCTTCAAGGCATCCGGGCTGGCATCTTCGAAGTCCGACAGCACTGCGTCGTCATGGTAGAGGACGCCATCGATCGAGGTCAGACTCGCCAGGTCCTCGTAGATTTCACCGATGACTTTCCGCACTTCGGGATTGAACGGTGACAGGCGTTTGTACTGCTTTGGATCGACCGACGTGATGGCGGTCTTCGGGTCCCAGCGGGTCACCCGCGGCAGCTTCGAATCGAGCTCGAAACTCAGCACCGGCATCCATGCATAGACCTTCACATGAGCGCGGGTGCGCAGTTGCCAGGCGACGCGGTCGAACAGGTCGGCGCGCACCGGCAAGTGGCGGTTGGGGAAGTACAGCGAGTGCACCAGACCATCGCCCTTGGGATCGGCAAAAGCTTGCAGAAACACCGTGGTGGGGCCCAGGTCAGAAATGCGCTGCACCAGTTTGCCGAGGTTGATGTCCTGTTGCGCCGGGTCCGGATCGTAGACGTTATCCAGATCGACATGCACCACGCGCATCGCCAACTCTTCCTGCACCGCGACGATGCTGTTGGCAAAATGCTCGCCGTCAGGGTCGGAGGTAACGAGGAAGCGTGGCCCGCTCATCAGGTTGTCGAGGGTGTCGAGGCCGTCGTCCAGGGTCAGGGCCATTTCATAGCCCTCCTCGCCAACCACGCTCAGCGACGTGCCGTCAGCAGCGCCGTACGGCCAGACCCAGACCCGCGGTTTGTAACCGGTAACCCGGCGGATCTTCTCGGAAATAGTCTTCACGTCGGCACGAATGCGTGCCTGGAAATCGGCTTCGGACTCGTAGCGCTTGGTCACGGGGTCATAGCGCCGGGTCGCAGCGGCCGGCTGCAAGTTGCCCTGCGGGTTGGCGAGGATGCCTTTGTGGCTGGCGTCGGTATGGGCGGCGATCTCTACCAGCCCCGACCTGGAAATTTCGCGGACCTGCTCCCAGGTCAGAAAGTCCGAACGCTTGCGCGGCGTGCCGGCAAAGTCCACCGGCTGATTCAGCGGTGTGTCGATCCAGGTGCCGACCGGCGCCAGCAAAGCGTGCCAGTTGTAGGCGCGCAACACCGGCAAGACGCGGGTATAGAAGCTGGCATAACCGTCGTCGAAGCTGAGCAGCACCGCTTTCGCCGGCAGCTGCGGGCCCCCCTTGCGTGCGGCCATGATCTGGTCGACGGTTACCGGTTTGTAGCCGTTTTCACGCAGCCAGGCGAGTTGCTCGATCATGCGTTCGGTGCGCACTGCCACCACGGCCTGATCGGGATCACGGTCTTCAACGTCGTGATAGGCGATGCCGAGCACATGGTTTTTTGGCCACGGTTGTTCACTGGCCGCGACCGGGCGCTCGGAGGGCGGCGCGAAGGCCGGGGCCTGCTGGGCGCAGGCGCTGATCAGCAGCGCTCCCAGCAAAAGGATGAAACGCGAGATAAAAGGCATCTTCAAACTCTTCTAGAAGCGGAAAGTGAGGTCGACGAGCAGACGCAGATCAGTTTCCCGATCACCGTCGTAAGGCCGGTTGATCACACTGAACATGCCGCCCACATCGAACACGTCGTTCCAGGCGTACCGTTGGCCGTAACCGAGCAACGCCATGCTGCCGGTGCCGTGGTCGCGCTGGCTGTAGGTGCCGGCGCCGGCCTGGAATTGCTGGCTCCAGGAAGTTTCGTAACGGTGGTAGAGGACGTGGTTGACGTTGACCAGCGGCATCACGCTGAAGTCCGACTTGGGGTTGAAGTACGGCACGTCATCGGATTTCGAGTTGTGGCTGGTGCCGACTTCCAGACCAGCATCGACCTGGATGTTCGGCGCGCTGTAGATACCTTCACGTCCGGTCACCAACGCTTCGACACGGTTGTTGCCATCGCTGAAGTGCGAGGGGCTGACCGAGACGCGCCACTCGCGGCTTTCGTTGGCGCGCCAGCGCAGGAATGCGCTGCCGCCATTGGCCTTGATGTCGCTGTTGAGTGCGCGCAGCGGTGTTTCCGCCGAGAGGTATTCGAGGCTGCCGCCGTACTGCCAGTGATCGTTGATGTCGCGGGCGATCGCCAGGCGTGCGCCTTGTTTGTCACCGAAGCCGTAATCGTGATTCGACACTTCGGCTTCGAGGGTCATGTCACGGGTACGCCGTTCCAGGCCGACCCGTTGGAAGCGATGGTGGCCAGTCCCTTCGGCGAAATCACCGGTGGCATAACCGGCGCCGGCGAACACGCGCCAGTCTTCGTTGATCGGCGGGCTGTACAACGTGCTCTGGATGCCGAAATCACGGCTGCCGCTGACCGCACCGGCATCGCCACTGCCGCCACCATTGGCCTTGCCGCCGTAGGCTTCGACGCGCAGTTCGGCCATGTCATGCACTTCGCGCTCGCGGGCCAGTCGCTGCACCTGGCGGTTGTCCGGATAGCGCGCGACCACGTCGTCGACCAGCGCATCGTTCTGCCGCCACTCCTGCAACTCCATCGCGGTGCGCGCCTGAGCGACCTCAAGGCCCGCGTCGCGCGGTGCCGCGCTCTCGGCTTCCTTGAGCTGGCTTTCCGCGCGGCGCGGCATCTGGCGGGCGAGGTAGAGATCGGCCTGGGCCAGACGCAAGCCGAGATTGCCTGGCGCTTGCTCGATGAGAGTCTGCAAACGCTCTTCGCCGTGGGGCAGGTCGGAACTGTAAGTGCCGGCCTGCGCCGCGAGTTGCTGGGCGTCCATCCACTCATCGTTGGGATTGCCGATCGGCAGACCCTTGAGTTCGACGCGCGGACGCTGGGCTTTCGCCGCGTCTTCGGCGACCTTGCGCGCCTCGTCGGCGCGATCGCTTTCCAGCAGCGAGTAGTAAAGCGCAGTGGTGTCTTCGAGACGATCACCGACATCGGCGTCAGGCGCTGAAAGCACCTGGCGATACAGATCGGTGGCGATCTCCGGCTCACGCTGATCGAGATAAGACGCCGCCACCCACCGCAGGGCGTAGGTCGGAATCTGCACGCCCTCGGCCTGCAGCTTTTGATATTCGCTGATGACGTCGGCGGTGCGCGCCCGGGCCTTGAGCGCCCCCATGCGGTCGATGCGCCAGCGCGTCACGTCGTCATGGGCAGTGGCGTCAGGCGTCCAGGTCGCGAGCAGTTTGTCGTAATCGGCCAGCGCGCGGTCAGCAATGACGTAGCGTTCCTGTTCGCTGCGGGTGGCAAGTTCGGCGAGGCGCACACGTTCGGCGGCGAGATCGCCTTCGAGACGGCGCAAGGTCACCGGATCAATCAGACCGGGGCGCTGACTGGCCAGGCGCAGCGCCGGTTCAGGCAGACGGGCCTTTTGCAGCGCGACCACGTACTCGCGGGCGACTTCCGGTTTGTTGCCGGCGCGGATAAACGCCTGATCGTATTCAAAGAGAGCGTCGTACTGCTTGCCGGCGCGGCCGAGGGCATAGCCCAAGGCCAGGCGGCGTGACGGATCCTCGGGTTTGGCGGCGACCAGCGCCTGGGCACGGGTGACGGCCTGATCGGGCTTGCCGGAATCGGCCTGGGTCAGCGCCAGACCCAATTGCAGGTCGGCGTTGTCCGGCTCCAGCGCCAGCGCCTGGTTATAGACCTGGGCGGCCTGGTCCCAGCGCGTGAGGTTGCGATAGGCACGCGCAGCGGCGGTCAGCGCCTGAACCGGCAGGACGCGGTCGCGGCCCTGGGTTTCATAGACCTTGACCACTTCGGCATCGAGCCCGGCCCAACTGGCGATTTGCAGGTGATCACTGATCTGGCCGTCGCTGGCCTGGCCCGGCGGCACCTGACGCAACACCGTCAACGCGGGCGTGTAGTGCCCGGCGCGAGCATCGCGGACCATTTCATCATAGGGTGTGTCGGCCAACGCCAGCAGCGGCCAGAGCAACTGGCTGCAGAGGGCGAATCGGAACAAAGGGCGCAAACCACGATGTACTACAGGACCATCAATACGCGGCATTCGTCAGCATCCTTACATGGCCAGCCGGGTCGCAATGCCCTCCTTGCCCATTCGTAACGGTGGCCGAGAAGACAGCCTTCGGCCAAGCTTGGTGAGGCAGTCTGCACGCAAGCGAGAGCGAATTTTCACATCGCAATAATTGTTCAGAATCGGCTCTTCTGTACAAAACTCGTACAGCAAAACGCCCGGCGCCTGTTCACACAGGGGCCGGGCGTCCGGGTGGCGCGCGGTGGATTTATTGCACTTGGGTGACGCCGGCGAACTTGCTCATCAGGAAGCCGATGAACTGTTCGACGGTCATTTTCTGGCCGTTGAATTCGACCTGATTGGCCGCGTAATGCAGTTTGGTCACCACGTTGGTGCCGTCGACGACGGCCAATTGCGAGCCGACCGCCATGCCGGCGAACATGTCCGCCGCTTCCCTGGACTGATCGACGATGGCTTTGGCGTCAGTCTGGCCATCGAGTTGCGCCTGCACGCTGAGCAGATCGACCAGCATCGGCTTGGACACTTGAATGTTCAGGTCGAGCAGCGCAATCAGCTGCTTGCCCAGTTGATCCGGTGGCAGGTCCATCGATTGCGGTTTGGTCAGGTCGATCACCAGATTGGCGCGGCTTTCACCGTTGGCGGTGTTGAACGAAAGGTTCTCCAGCGCCAGTTGCGGGCCGGCGGCCAGCAGCTTCTGCAGGTCGGCTTTGACCTGGGCGTTTTCCGCTTCGGTCAGGTTCAGCTCCGGTGCCGGCAGGCCCTGTGCGGCGGCTTCGGCGGCGGCTTTTTCGTACGGCTGCAATTTGGTCTGGTAGATCTGCATCAGCGACATGGTCGAAGGAATGTCGAGGTTCTTCAGGCTCATGGCCATGGCTGCCGAACCGACTTTCTTGTCGTTGAGCGTCACTTCGCCGATTTTGTAATCGGCACGGCCCGAGGCGTTGCTGCCGCTTTCTTCGGTGCGGTTCTTCATTTCGAAGTTCTTCACCCCCAGCACCATCGGTTTGGCGCCGAAGGTGGTTTTGCTGCTGGTCACTTCCAGGGTGTTTTCCCCGGTGTAGTAACCGTAGCTGCTCTTGGCGAGGTTGCTGGCCAGGGTCAGGCCGTTGAGCTCGATCTGCACCGGCGCCTGGTCTTCAGACACGGTGACCAGTTTCAGATTGTCCATGTAGCCGTCGGCCTTGACCTTCTGCGCCTGGGCGCTGGCGGCGATGTCCATGCTCAGCCCGGAGAACTTCAGGCTCGATTGTTCATCCAGGGCGGTTTCGAACGGCACCAGGTTGAGGGTGCTGGTGGTCGATTCGTCGTAGCCGATGTTGGTCACGCCCTTGAGCGGCGCGGCGCCGTTGGCGGCGGCGAACCATTTTTCTGTGGACGGGCTCTTTTCCAGTTCATAGTTGCTGGTGGCCATGACCGGCAGCCACTTCAGCGAAACCAGACGGGAGAACGGCAACGGGCCGTGTTCGATATGGTCGACGAACAGCAGCTCGACCGGCGCATCACCGAACATCTCGCCTTCGCCCTTGAGGCGATAGTGCGCGGTGCTGGTGAAGGTGTGGCGTTCCAGCGACACCAGCTCCAGCGACGCCGTGCCGTTGGAGCCGGCCATGGCGGTCTGCAGCTCCTTGTTGGCGTTGGTCACGGCGTTGTTCAGTACGCCTTCGATCTTGGTCCCGGTGTACCAGGCCCCGCCTGCGCTGATCGCGCCGATGGCAACAACGATTCCGAGGAGCACGCCTGCTGATTTATTCATGAATGACCTGATCGATTTCCGTGGCTGTGGATGAAGTCGTCTTCCTTGAACCCGGGATCGGGTCGCGGCTCGACTGTGCGCAATAAGCGGTGGAGATTAGCACCGGGCGCGGGGGACGGCCCACTGTTTAGAGGTTAAAGAGTGTCTGTGGGGGGAATGGACCGCTGACAGGGTTGAAGAGTTTCAGTGTCTGGAAGGACGCTATCGCGAGCAGGCTCACTCCTACAGGGGGAACGCATTCCAAATGTAGGAGTGAGCCTGCTCGCGATAGCGCCGGA
>NZ_QETJ01000116.1:0-15833 GCF_003105095.1 Pseudomonas sp. NDM
CTGTGGCGTACACAAATCCCCTGTGAGAGCGAGCCTGCTCGCGATAGCTATTTGTCAGGCGACGGAGACTTCGCCTTCGCCAGCCAGCTTGCGGTTCAGCTGATAGCGCCAGCGCACATACAGCAGCGCCGAACAGAACACTGCCAGGCTCGCGGCCATTTCCAGCAGACCGAACACGTGCCGGTTGGGATCGTATGCGGCCAGTGCGCCTTTGATGAAATACAGGTTCACTACAAAACACATCCACGAATGTCCACGGGCGCTGCCCATGATCATCGCCGGGGCGAGCACCAGCCACGGGATCAGCTCGACCAGCAGAATCACCCACGGCCGTGCGCCGTGCAGGTCGGCGAACAGCAGGTAATAGGCGGCGAGCAACCCGGCGAGGGCGAAAAAGCTCAGCAGGCTGAGCACGCGCATCGCCTTGACCCGTGGCTCAAGCCACGCCACCGAGGGCAGGACTTTCGGCTTCTTCGCCATCAGCCCACCAGTTTTTGCGCGGTTTTCGCCAGACGCAGACCGAGTGCGCGGCACAGCGCTACTTCGTGCTGATCGAGACCGTTCTTGCCGTCGGCACCGGCGTGATGGCTGGCCCCGTAGGGCGTGCCGCCACCTTCGGTTTCGAGCAGGGCCGATTCGCTGTACGGCAGGCCGGTGATCAACATGCCGTGGTGCAACAGCGGCAGCATCATCGACAGCAGCGTGGTTTCCTGGCCGCCGTGCAGGCTGGCGGTGGAGGTGAACACGCCGGCCGGTTTGCCGACCAGCGCGCCGGTCAGCCAGAGGTTGCTGGTGCCGTCCAGAAAATATTTGAGCGGCGCGGCCATATTGCCGAAACGCGTCGGACTGCCCAGTGCGAGACCGGCGCAGTTCTTCAGATCGTCGATGCTGGCGTAGAGCGCGCCTTCATCGGGAATGTCCGCGGCCACCGCTTCGCATTCGGTGGAGATAGCCGGGACCGTGCGCAGACGCGCTTCCATTCCAGCCTGCTCGACACCCCGGGCGATCTGCCGGGCCATCTCGTTGGTCGAACCGCTGCGGCTGTAATAGAGCACCAGAATGTACGGCGCGCTCATGGCAACAACTCCAACACGTTCTCCGGTGGGCGACCGATGACGGCTTTGTTGCCGGCTTCGAGAATCGGCCGCTCCATCAGTTTCGGGTGCGCAGCGATGGCGTCGATCAAATGCTGCTCGCTGAGACTGGCGTCCGCCAGGTTCAGGGTTTTGTATTCCTCTTCGCCGCTGCGCAGCAGTTGCCGCGCGCTGATCCCGAGCTTGCCGAGCAGGGCCTTGACTTGCGCGGCGTTCAGCGGCGTTTCCAGGTAGCGCACGATAGTCGGCTGCAAGCCGCGGGCTTCGAGCAGTTCCAGCGCGGCGCGGGATTTCGAGCAGCGCGGATTGTGATAAAGCGTCAGATCGGTCATGGCGGGTCGCTTCTGGCGTAAAGTGGCGGCTATTCTAACTGTGCGGCGCGCAATCCAGAACCGTCAGAGGCGATGGGTCGCAGGCGCTTTCGAATTTTCACAAGGAACACGACATGACACGGCGATTGGCAGCGGCATTGACCATTATCGGGGCGTTGATGCTGGGGGGCTGCGGCAATGATTACGGGATCGACCAGAACGGCCAGAAGGTTGCGTCCGAACGTCTGGACAAACAATGGGTGGTGCTTAACTACTGGGCCGAATGGTGTGGCCCGTGCCGTACGGAGATTCCTGAACTGAATCATTTGGCTGACGAACTCAAAGGCAGGAACGTCGGTGTGTTCGGAGTCAATTTCGACAATGTGCAGGGCGCGGAGCTGAAAGAAGCCAGCGAGAAACTGGGCATCAAGTTCACCGTGCTGGCGCAGGATCCGGCAGAGCTGTTCGACCTGCCGCGCAGTGAGGCGCTGCCGGTGACCTTCATCATCGATGACAAGGGCAAGGTGCGTGAACAGTTGCTCGGTGAGCAGACAGCGGCGGGGGTGATGGCGAAGCTGGAGGCGTTGCAGGCTACGAAGTAAACCGCCAGAAGCCCCTCACCCCAGCCCTCTCCCCGAGGGAGAGGGGGCCGACCGCATACATCGACCTGAGACACCGAGTCGATTATGCATCCGCTAGAGAGGGGCCAGTACATCAGGGATTCAGCGAAGAACTTTCAAGTCGGCGTATCTCTCGAATATCCCCCAATCAGTACCCTCTACCTCTGGGAGAGGGCTAGGGTGAGGGGTTTGGCGGTCCAAGCGATCAGCCCTCTTCCAGCCACCAGCGCAACGGTTTGCCTTCAGCCGGCCAGAAGCGTATCTGCTCGATCGGCGAAATGTCCCAGCGCTCGACCTTTTCCAGCGCCTGCAGGAATCGCTGTTCCTGCTCCATCAGCGCCGGGGCGCAGAGCTTGCGGGTCTTGCCGATCTTGCCGAAGGTCAGCTTGTCGCCGTCCTGCGTATAGGGCGCGAACCAATGGTTGCAGCCGCCATTGCCATAGGCGCGGCCGTCATCGCCGAGGGTTACCGTCAGATGGCTGTAATCCATCAGCGGCCGCTCGCCGATCCATTCCAGAATATAGCTGCGGTTGTGTTGCAGTTGCACCGGCTCTGCGGCGCAACCGGCCAGGCCGACACCGATCAGCGCGGTCAGGACGAGCCGTTTCATCACGCAGGCTCCTGGCATTTCGGGCACAGGTGCTTTTCGCCAACGGCTTTCCAGCCCAGCTCGGCGATGCGTGCGGTGGCAGCCGGTTTTTCTGCGGTTTTGCCGAGTTTGGCGTCCACGGCGAATTCAAAGCTCAGCTCTTTCGCACAGCTGTCGCAATTGACCTGCCAGGTGTGAATGGCCAGTTCGCCGAACACCGGGCCTGTGGTCATTGCGGTCCATTGGCCCGGCGGGTTGATCAGGTGGCGGACCGTGTCGACGGTCAGGCGCATGGACAAGTCCTTGCTGCCTTTGAGGGTGACCAACAGGGCATCGCCGATGCGGATCGAGCCACCGTTGCCAGTCACTTGATAGCGGCCCGGAACGAGGGCGCGGCATTCGGTGAGGGTGTGTTGCGGGTTCATCAGGGTGTAGCGGAAATCGTGTTCGACCATGGGTCCTCCAAATATGCGCGACATGCTAGCACGGGCTCGATTGCAGAATGATGCACGCGTGCGACCTTCGATCCGGTTCAAATAGGCCGACAGTCATGGCAAACTGCCGGCCCCCGAATCTGAAGGAACGGAACATGGCGCTGATCGAATGTTATGAATGCAAGCGGAGCATCAGTTCCGAAGCGCTGGTGTGCATTCACTGCGGCGCCCCGATGGCCGAGCACGCCGCCATGCAGGCGCAGTCCATTGCGACATCGGCGCAGACCTCGACGATTTCCTTCGGCAGCCTGCCACGCAACAAGGCTGTGCCCGAAGCGGTTGTACCGCCAGTGGCCGAGCCGTTACCGAAAGTGATGCCCGCAGCAGCAGGGCGCCGTCGTCGTCAGCAGGCGGCAGAACAGGCTCGCCAGGCACAACAACCGCTCAACGCCGATGGCAGCCGCCCGGTGGAAGGCTGGCTGAAAATCATGGTGTTTCTGTTGCCGGCGTTCTTCGTCTGGTTCCTGCTGCGCAGCGGCCATTCGAGCAAGCAGCGCCTGCTCGGTTTCGGTTGGCTGGGCTTGCTGATCCTGGCGTCTTCGCTGCCCAAGTAAAACGGTTCAACCCTCGACCTGGTTCTGCGGCGCACCTGCCGCCCAGGTCGCGATGTTATCCAGGGTGGTGGCGGCAATCGCGCCCAGCGCCTCGCGGGTCAGAAAGGCCTGATGCGCCGTGATGATCACGTTGGGAAACGTCAGCAGGCGTGCCAGCACATCGTCCTGCAACGGCAGGTCGGAGCGATCCTCGAAAAACAGCTGCGCCTCTTCCTCGTAAACATCCAGCCCCAGATACCCGAGTTGACCGTCCTTCAGCGCGTCGATCAGCGCCGGGGTGTCCACCAGACCACCGCGCCCGGTGTTGATCAACATCGCCCCCGCCTGCATGTGTGCCAGTGACTGGCGATTGATCAGGTGTTTGCTCTGCTCGTTGAGCGGGCAATGCAGGCTGATGATCCGCGACTGCGCGAGCAACTCCGGCAGGCTCAGATAACGCGCGCCCAAGGCCAGTACCTCGGGATTGGGATACGGGTCGCAGGCCAGCAGTTCACAGCCGAAGCCGTGCATGATTTTCGCGAAGGTTGCGCCAATCTGCCCGGTGCCGACGATGCCGACAGTTTTGCCGACCAGATCGAAACCGCTCAGGCCATGCAGGCTGAAATCACCTTCGCGGGTGCGGTTGTAGGCGCGGTGCAGGCGACGATTGAGGGCGAGGATCAGCGCGACGGCATGTTCGGCCACGGCGTGCGGCGAGTAGGCCGGCACACGCACGACGGCCAGGCCGAGGCGCTTCGCTGCGGGCAGGTCGACATGGTTGTAACCGGCGGAACGCAGGGCGATCAGTCGCGTGCCACCAGCCGCGAGACGTTCCAGCACCGGGGCGCTGAGGTCGTCATTGATGAACGCGCAGACCACTTCGTGCTGCTCGGCCAAAGCCGCCGTATCTACGCTCAGTCGCGCCGCTTGAAAGTGCAGTTCGAGCCCGGCCGGGCAGTCGGCGCCGAGGAAGCTGTCGCGGTCGTAGGTCTGGCTGCTGAAAAAGATCGTGCGCATGAATCCTCCTGGAACATCGACGCGGGCGGCAATCGCCCGCGACAACTGTAGCGCTTTGCGCGCACCGTGCCTTGCCGTGGATCAGGCGCTGATGCGCGCCTGCGCCGCGAGTCGGTTGATCGAGCGTTCCAGTTCGTCCAGCGCGGCAGCGGCTTTCGGATCTTCCTGCTTGAGCAGGGTTTCGCTGCGCTGGCAGGCGGCGCGCAGTTGTGGCACCCCGCAATAACGGGTGGCGCCGTGCAGGCGGTGCACGCGTTCGAGCAAGGCATTCTGGTCGTGGCTGTCCCGCGCCGCGCGAATCGCTTCGCGGTCGGCTTCCAGCGAGGCCAGCAGCATGGCGAGCATGTCCGCCGCCAGATCCGCCTTGCCGGCCGCCAGACGCAAGCCTTCTTCGTGATCGAGTACCGGCAGTTCCTGCTGACTCGCCGCGCTGTCGCCGCTACGATCCGGCGCCTGATTGCGCAGGGCCAGTCCGGTCCACTTCAACACCACCTGCGCCAGTTGCCGCTCGCTGATCGGTTTGGTCAGGTAGTCGTCCATGCCGCTTTGCAGCAGCGCGCGTTTTTCGTTGGCCATGGCGTGGGCGGTGAGGGCGACGATCGGCAGCGGTGTGCAATGCCGTTCGCTTTCCCATTGGCGAATGGTTTCGGTGGTCTGGCGACCGTCCATGCCCGGCATCTGCACGTCCATCAGCACCAGATCGAAGGATTCGCTCTGGACAGCTTTGACTGCCGCGTAGCCGCTTTCCACGGCGAGCACGCGGGCGCCCATATCTTCGAGCAGGGTTTGCACCAGCAACAGATTGGCCGGATTGTCGTCTACGCACAGCACGCGCGGCGCACGACTCGACAGCGGCTCGCCCGGTTCGCTGCGGATCTGGCGCGGATTGACCAGATCGGCCAGCGCCCGGCGCAACTTGCGCGTGCACGCCGGTTTGGCTTGAAGCTGGCTGTGCGGGTTGGGCACCGACAGATGGAACAGCGTCTGCTCGGTGGTCGGGCACAGCACCAGCACCTTGCAGCCCAAGTGTTCGAGGTCCCAGATGTGCTGGTTCAAACGCTCCGGGAGCATGTCGTTGCTGGTGATGCCGATGACCGCCAGATCGATCGCCTGATCGGTCTGATGTGCGCCGGTGACGCCATTGCTCAGGCTTTCCAGAGTATTGAACGGCGTGACGTCGAGGCCGCAGTCTTCCAGTTGATGCTGCAAGGCCTGACGCGCCAGTTCGTGATTTTCCAGTACCGCCACGCGGCGCCCGAGCAATGGCGCGGCGGGCAGGTCTTCGGCGTCGTCGCGAGTCTTCGGCAGGCTCAGGCTGATCCAGAATTCCGAGCCTTCGCCCGGGGTGCTGTCGACGCCGATCTCGCCGCCCATCTGCTCGATCAGGCGCTTGGAAATCACCAGCCCCAGACCGGTGCCGCCGGGCTGGCGGGACAGCGAGTTGTCGGCCTGACTGAAGGCCTGGAACAGCGCGCGCACATCCTGGCTCGACAAACCGATGCCGGTGTCCTGAATGCTGATACGCAATTGCACGCTGTCTTCGTGCTCGTCTTCGAGCATCGCCCGGGCAACGATGGTGCCTTCGCGGGTGAACTTGATCGCATTGCTCACCAGGTTGGTGAGGATCTGCTTGAGGCGCAGCGGATCGCCGACCAGCGACAGCGGCGTGTCGCGATAGACCAGACTCACCAGCTCCAGCTGCTTGGCATGCGCTGCCGGGGCGAGAATGGTCAGGGTGTCCTGCAACAGATCACGCAGATTGAACGGAATGTGATCGAGCACCAGTTTGCCGGCCTCGATCTTCGAGAAATCGAGAATCTCGTTGATGATCCCCAGCAGACTGTCGGCAGACTTTTCGATGGTGCCGAGATAGTCGAGCTGGCGCGGGGTCAGTTCGCTTTTCTGCAACAGGTGAGTGAAGCCGAGAATGCCGTTGAGCGGGGTGCGGATTTCGTGGCTCATGTTGGCAAGGAATTCGGATTTGATCCGGCTGGCCTCCAGCGCTTCTTTGCGTGCCAGGTCCAGTTCGATGTTCTGGATTTCGATGGTTTCCAGGTTCTGCCGGACGTCTTCGGTGGCCTGATCGACGCTGTGCTGCAACTCTTCACGAGCGTTCTGCAGGGTGCCGGCCATGCGGTTGATGCCGGAGGCCAGTTCGTCCAGTTCCTGACTGCCGAGGGGCGGCAAACGGGTTTCCAGATGCCCGTCCTTGAGCTGCGCGACAGCCTGTTTGATCTGGCTCAGCGGACGGTTGATGGTGCGGCCCATGCGCAACGCGAGGAGGGCGGCGCCGGCAAGTCCGGCGGCGATCAGCAGCAGGCTGGCGAACAGGCTGCGATAACCGCGCAGCAGCATGCCGTTGTGCGACAGCTCCAGTTCGACCCAGCCGAGCAACCGCTCGGACTCCTCGGGAATGATTTCACCGGCGAGGTTGCGGTGCTTGCCGAACACCGGCATCAGGTAGCGCGTCGCGTCGTTGCCGCTGCGCCGTTGCAACAATGCGCTGTCGCCGCTGGGCGCCTGATTGAGCATGGTCGGGCCGGCGTGGGCCAGTGGCGAGCGGTCCGCCGCGAGGAAGGTCACCGCGCGCACGTCGGGTTGTTCAAGGGACTGGGTGGCGATGCGCTCGAGCAGATCGGCATCGCCGTGGCCCATCGCCGGCGCGACCAGCGGCGCCAGTTGCTCGGCGATCATTTCGCCGCGCTGCATCAATTGGCTCTGCAGGTCGGTCTGCTGCGTCCAGGTGAAATAGCCACCCAGCACCAGCGCCATCAGGCTGGTCGGCAACAAGGTCAGCAACAGCACGCGACCTTTGATTCCCAGTTTCTTGAGCACGCCTATCTCCCGCATCCCGCTGATCTGTTGACACATGCGTGCATCCAGCACGCGACATGGGCGCAGTGTAGCGATTTGCTGGCGGGCAATCTTGCGGAAAATGCACAGCGCGCCCAAGCACGCGTTCGTCCGACAGGCCAAGCTTGTGTTGCCCGCTGTCGGACAATCTTGAATAATCCGCCAACTGAGAATTACTTGCAGATACTCATGACTCCTGTTTCCGCTGGCCAGCCACGCATCCTTTCCATTGAAGACGATCCGGTTCTCGGCGCCTATGTGCACGAGCATCTGGGCCGCAGCGGTTTTCAGGTGACCTGGTGCCAGAACGGCCAGGAAGGTCTCAATATTGCGCAGCGCCAGCCTTTCGACGTGGTGCTGATGGACATTCTGCTGCCCGGGCTCGATGGCCTGAAACTGTTGACGCAACTGCGCCAGAGCCACTCGACGCCGGTGTTGCTGATGTCGGCGCTGGGCGCCGAGGCCGATCGCATCAGCGGCTTCCGTCTCGGTGCCGATGATTACCTGCCCAAGCCGTTCAGCATGGCCGAGTTGCATGTGCGCATCGAAGCGATCCTGCGGCGAGTCGCACTGGATCGGCGCCCACCTGCGGTGGCCGCTGCTCAGGTCGGAGGCACCCTGCGTTTCGATGACCAACAGTGCGACGTGTTCTTCCGCGAGCAAGCGGCCGGGCTGACCCGCACCGAATTCCGTTTGCTGGAAACCCTGCACCGCAACCACGAAGAAGTGCTGAGCAAAGCCTTCCTTTATCAGCACGTCCTGCAACGCGGTTTTGCTGCCCACGACCGCAGCCTCGATATGCACATCAGCCAGATCCGCCGCAAACTCAAAGCCATCGGTTACACCGAACGCGAAGTGCGCACGGTGTGGGGCAAAGGCTATGTCTTGAGCGGTGCCGATGAAACTGTCTGAGCTGCCAGGGCGGCATTCGCTGTTCTGGAAACTGGCGTGCCTGTTGGTAGCGTTCTGTCTGTTGATGATCTGGCTGAGCTGGTCGTGGGGGCGCTACATGGAGGAACGCAATCAGTTCCTTTCCAGTGAAGCGCGCAACACTCTCAGCCGGTATGCCGCACAAGCCGAACAGGCGTGGCAGCGCGGCGGGCGCGATGGTGTCGATGACTGGTTGCGAAGCATGGAGTTGCGCGAGGCCAGTTGGGTCGGGGTGATTGGCGCGGACCTGCAATCGCTGAGCAGCCGCCCGCTGAACGCGGCAGAAGTGCAGCACCTGACCTTTCTGCGTGGCCTCGACTGGCCGATCCACAAGAAGGGCCGGCCGTGGCTGCGGGTACCGTTTCCCCAGGATCCGGCGGCCGGCATTCTGGTCATCGAATTGCCCGAGCGCTTTGTCCCGGGCAAGTACCGGGTGTTCTGGCGCGTGATCACCAACGGCGTGATTCCCGGACTGTTCACCCTGTTGCTCTGTGTCGGCCTGTATCGCCTGCTGGTGGTGCCGCTGAACAACCTGCGCGAACAGGCCAACGCCTGGCGCGCCGACCAACTGAATGTGCGCCTGTCGAGCGGCATCACCCAGCGCCCGGATGAACTCGGTGAGCTGGCGCGGGCCTTCGATTCCATGTCCGAACGCCTGCAAACCACCGTCGCCCTGCAACAGCAATTGTTGCGCGACCTGTCGCATGAGTTGCGCACGCCGCTGAGCCGCTTGCGCGTGGCCAGCGAAAGCGAACAGGGCCTGCCGCAACTGCGCGAACGCATCGGCCGCGAGGTGGACGGCATGCAACGCCTGGTCGAAGACACCCTGCAACTGGCCTGGCTCGACACCGACCGCTCGCCATTGCCGGATGAAGCGATCCAGATTCAGGCACTGTGGGAAATGCTCACCGACAACGCCTGTTATGAAAGCGGCTGGCCGAGTCTGCAACTGCAATGCTCGGTCGAAGCATCGTGCTGGGTGCGCGGCAACCTCAATACCCTCGCGCAAGCGCTGGAAAACATTTTGCGCAACGCGATTCGTCACTCGCCTGAGGGCGGGATTGTGCGGCTGGATGGCCGGCGTGATGGTGAGTATTGGCACTTGTGGCTGGAGGATCAGGGCGGCGGCGTGGCTGAAGAGGATCTGCAGCGGATCTTTTCGCCGTTCATTCGCCTGGACGGATCGCGGCCCGGGGATGGCGGGTTTGGGCTGGGGTTGAGCATTGCGCGTAACGCGGTGCAGCGCCAGGGCGGGTTGCTCTGGGCGGAAAATGCAGGGGCTGGGTTGCGGTTGAATTTGCGCTTGTTGGCGGATGATGGTGTTGCGCCGAATGACGCTATCGCGAGCAGGCTCACTCCTACAGTGGAATTGCGTACGCCGCAGATTATTTGAACAACATAAATCCCCTTGTAGGAGTGAGCCTGCTCGCGATGTAGTCCATTCGCGCTCCCAATCCCACTGACTTGCCGGAGCGCTCGTCTTTTTCTGTATGACATTTCCCAAGCTGCACCAGCGGTCATTTCAAGCTTCCTGAACGGTTTAGGCTCGTGCTTCACCAAACCTTCAAGGAATTGCGCATGAATGCATCCAGCCTTACCGGCAGCTCAGATGGCGATCGTTTCAATGAAGTGCTCGCGCTGATTCACAGTTCCAGACACAAGGCCATGCAAGCGGTCAATACTCACCTGATCGAGCTTTACTGGCAGGTGGGCGCGCATATCAGTCGCAAGATTGAGCGGGCGGAGTGGGGGGATTCGGTCATCGCTCAACTGGCTGCGCATCTCGCTCAGACCCAGCCAGGCCTGCGTGGATTCACTCGACCCAATCTGTTCCGCATGCGCCAGTTTTATGAGACTTATCGAAACGAAGCAATTGTCTCACCACTGGTGAGACAATTGCCGTGGACTCATAACATGATCATTTTGAGTCAGAGCAAATGCCCTGAGGAGCGGGCTTTCTACCTGCGAATGGCCGTTCAGGAAAAATGGTCAAAGCGCGAACTGGAGCGGCAACTTAAAGCCGCTCTGTTCGAGCGAACCCTCGCCGATCCAGCGAAAGCCTCCGCCGCGCTCAAACAAACGCACCCGGCAGCGCTTGAGATATTCCGCGATTCCTACATGGTCGAATTTCTCGACCTGCCTTCTGCTCATTCTGAAAGCGATCTGCACCAAGGGCTCCTGACGAGGCTGAAAGACTTCCTAATCGAGTTGGGTCGGGACTTCTGCTTTGTCGGCTCCGAATATCCGCTGCAAGTCGGCGGCCGGGATTTCGCTCTGGATCTTCTGTTCTTCCACCGGGGGCTCAATTGCCTGGTCGCGATTGAACTCAAGGTCGGGCGTTTCGAGCCAGAGTATCTGGGCAAGCTGGATTTCTATCTGGAGGCGCTGGATCGCAATGTCCGCAAGCCCCACGAAAATCCGGCGATCGGTGTGTTGCTCTGTGCCAGCAAAGAGGACGAGGTTGTCGAGTACGCCCTCAACCGCAGTCTTTCGCCCGCATTGATTGCGCAATATCAAACATGCTTGCCGGATAAACAGTTGCTGCAAGCCAAGCTCCATGAGTTTTACGCCTTGGATACAGCCCATATGGAAAACCCGACCAGTGATCCCTTATTCCCATAAACCATAAGCACCGCACTTTGCGTGATATGGCCTGCGCGGGTTTGCCGGTATGATAGGCGCCCCCGCACGTCTGGATTGCGAATACGCCATGACCCTGCAGTACCCAACCATCGCCGATTGCGTCGGCAACACGCCGCTGGTGCGTTTGCAGCGCCTGCCCGGCGCCACCAGCAACACCCTTTTGCTCAAGCTCGAAGGGAACAACCCGGCGGGTTCGGTCAAGGACCGGCCGGCGCTGTCGATGATCACCCGTGCCGAGCTGCGCGGGCAGATCAATCCCGGCGATACGTTGATCGAGGCGACCTCCGGCAACACCGGTATCGCTCTGGCGATGGCCGCTGCGATCAAGGGTTACAAGATGATCCTGATCATGCCGGACAACTCCAGCGCCGAGCGCAAAGCGGCGATGACCGCTTACGGCGCCGAGCTGATTCTGGTCACTCAGGAAGAGGGCATGGAAGGCGCCCGCGATCTGGCCCAGCGTATGGAAGCCGAAGGCCGTGGCAAGGTGCTCGACCAGTTCGCCAACGGCGACAACCCCGAAGCGCACTACACCACCACCGGTCCGGAAATCTGGCGTCAGACCCAGGGCAGCATCACCCATTTCGTCAGTTCGATGGGCACCACCGGGACCATCATGGGCGTGTCGCGCTACCTCAAAGAGCAGAGCGACAGCGTGCAGATCGTCGGCCTGCAACCGATGGAAGGCTCGGCCATTCCCGGCATCCGCCGCTGGCCGCAGGAATACCTGCCGAAGATCTATCAGGCTGACCGCGTCGATCGCATCGTCGACATGGCGCAAAGCGAAGCCGAAGACGTCACTCGTCGTCTGGCACGCGAAGAAGGTATCTTCTGCGGCGTGTCCTCGGGCGGTGCGGTGGCAGCGATGCTGCGCCTGTCCAAAGAAGTTGAAAACGCGGTGATCGTCGCGATCATCTGCGACCGTGGCGACCGTTACCTGTCGACCGGCATTTTCGACGCGCCCAACTGATGGCCAAACACGAAAGAGGCCTGCGCTTCCAGCCCACGGGTGGCAGCAAGGCGCCGCAAATCCCGACCGGTAAAAAGCAGCGCTTGAGCATCGAGCGCCTGGCCAATGACGGTCGCGGTATCGCGTTTTTCGAAGGCAAAACCTGGTTCGTCCTCGGCGCCCTTGCCGGTGAAGAGGTCGAAGCGCGGGTGCTTGGCGCCCACGGCAAAGTGGTCGAAGCACGCACAGAGCGTGTGTTTACCGCAAGCGACTTGCGTCGTCCGGCAGCGTGCGCGCACTTCGGCCGCTGTGGCGGTTGCAGCGTCCAGCACTTGCCCCACGCCGAACAGCTCGCCCTGAAACAGCGCATGCTCGCCGAGCAATTGTCGCGAGTTGCCGGTGTCGAACCCGAAGAATGGGCAGCGCCGCTGACCGGCCCGGAATTCGGCTACCGTCGGCGCGCACGCATCGCCGTGCGCTGGGACATGAAAGCGAAGAACCTCGAAGTGGGTTTCCGCGCCGCCGGCAGTCAGGACATCGTTGCGATCAGCGAATGCCCGGTGCTGGTACAGCCCTTGCAACCGATCATGACCCGTTTGCCGGAGATGCTGCGGCGCCTGAGCAAGCCCCAGGCGCTGGGCCATGTCGAGTTGTTCAGCGGCTCATCTCTGGCGGTGTTGCTGCGGCACATGGCGCCTTTGTCCGAAGCGGATCTGACGATTCTCAAGGATTTCTGCCAGTTCCATCAGGCGCAGTTGTGGTTGCATGGCGAAGGTGAACCGCACCCGGTCGAGGCCGGTCAGAGCCTCGGTTATCGCCTGGAGCAGTGGGATCTCGAACTGGCGTACCGGCCGGGAGATTTTGTTCAGGTCAACGCCGGGGTCAACGAAGCGATGATCGCTCAGGCGCTGGAGTGGCTGCAGCCGACGGCTGACGAGCGCGTGCTCGATCTGTTCTGCGGGCTGGGCAATTTTGCCCTGCCGCTGGCCAAACGCGTACGTGAAGTGGTGGCGGTAGAGGGCGTGCAGACCATGGTCGAGCGTGCCGCTGCGAATGCCGTCAGTAACAATTTGCATAACACAAAGTTTTTTCAAGCCGATTTATCCCAGCCTTTGACCGATGCTCAGTGGATCGGAAACGGCTTTTCTGCGGTACTCTTGGACCCACCGCGTGACGGTGCTTTCGAGGTGGTGCGCAAGCTCGCGACCCTGGGCGCCAGACGGTTGGTATACGTGTCGTGCAACCCGGCCACGCTGGCGCGCGACACGCAGGAATTGATCAAGCAGGGCTACCGGTTAAAACGTGCCGGGATTCTCGATATGTTTCCTCAGACGGCACATGTCGAGGCCATGGCGTTATTTGAAGCGAGCCAGGACGGCTCGTCTGAATCCGTCTGATCTGTCCGCGCAGCGCTCGCCTGAGCCCCGCGAGCGCGAACGGACACTGAGGATCAGCGATTTGACGCATTGAATCTGCGTCGTAGGGAAGGTAAAGCAGCATGGTACAGGTGAGAGCACACCAGCCGATCAACACCGACGGCAGTATCAATCTCGAGGCCTGGCTCGATCACGCGGTCAGTGTCGATCTGGCACTGGATCGCGAGGCCTTGAAAGAAGCCTGCGAGTTCGCTCGCGAGGCCGAACAACAGTCCAACGCCAGGAAGAACCTGTGGGCCGAAGGCTCCGGCAGTTTCAGCACTGGCCTTGAGATCGCCGAAATCCTTGCCGACCTCAAGCTCGATCAGGATTCACTGGTCGCCGCCGTGTTGTATCGCGGCGTGCGCGAAGGGCAGATCGAACTGGCGGCAGTCGGCCAGCGCTTCGGCCCGGTGGTGGCCAAACTGATCGACGGCGTGCAGCGCATGGCGGCCATCAGCGCCAGTCTCAGCCCACGGCAGTCGATGGTCATGGGCACTCAGGGGCAGGTCGAAAACCTGCGCAAGATGCTCGTGGCGATGGTCGATGACGTGCGCGTTGCGCTGATCAAACTGGCCGAACGCACCTGCGCCATTCGTGCGGTGAAAACCGCCGACGATGAAAAGCGCAACCGCGTCGCCCGGGAAGTCTTCGACATCTATGCGCCGCTCGCGCATCGTCTCGGCATCGGTCACATCAAATGGGAGCTGGAGGACTTGTCCTTCCGCTATCTCGAACCTGATCAATACAAGCAGATCGCCAAGTTGCTCCACGAGCGGCGGCTGGATCGCGAGCGCTTCATCAGCGACGTGATGACCCAGCTCAAGGACGAACTGCAGGCCACCGGCGTCGACGCCGACATCAGCGGCCGGGCCAAACACATCTACTCGATATGGCGCAAAATGCAGCGCAAGGGCCTGGAATTCAGCCAGATCTACGACGTTCGCGCCGTGCGCGTGCTGGTGCCGGAAATGCGCGACTGCTACACCGCGCTCGGCATCGTCCACACTCTGTGGCGGCATATCCCGAAAGAATTCGACGACTACATCGCCAACCCGAAAGAGAACGGCTACCGCTCGCTGCACACGGCGGTGATCGGCCCGGAGGGCAAGGTCCTCGAGGTGCAGATCCGCACTCATTCGATGCACGAAGAAGCCGAACTTGGCGTCTGCGCGCACTGGCGCTACAAGGGCACCGACGTCAAATCCGGTTCAAACCATTACGAAGAGAAAATTTCCTGGCTGCGTCAGGTCCTTGAATGGCACGAAGAGCTCGGTGACATCGGCGGTCTGGCTGAACAGCTGCGCGTCGACATCGAGCCTGATCGGGTCTACATCTTCACGCCCGACGGTCACGCCATCGACTTGCCGAAAGGCGCGACGCCGCTGGATTTCGCCTACCGGGTGCACACCGAAATCGGCCACAACTGTCGCGGCGCGAAGATCAACGGCCGCATCGTGCCGCTGAACTACAGCCTGCAGACCGGCGAGCAGGTCGAGATCATCACCAGCAAGCACGGCACGCCGAGCCGCGACTGGCTGAACCCGAACCTCGGTTACGTGACCACCTCGCGTGCGCGGGCGAAGATCGTTCACTGGTTCAAGTTGCAGGCTCGCGATCAGAACGTTGCCGCTGGTAAAACCCTGATCGAGCGCGAACTCAATCGCCTCGGCCTGCCGGCGGTGGATTTCGACAAACTGGCCGAAAAGGCCAACATGAAAACCGCCGAAGACATGTTCGCCGCCCTTGGGGCCGGCGACCTGCGTCAGGCGCATCTGGTCAACCTCGCGCAGCAACTGGTCGAGCCGGAGCGCGGCAACGAACAGTTGGAGCTGATCCCGCGCAAGGCTACCGGTTACAAGCCGGGCAAGCGCGGCGATATCCAGATCCAGGGCGTCGGCAACCTGATGACGCAGATGGCCGGCTGCTGCCAGCCGCTGCCGGGCGACGCGATCGTCGGTTACATCACCCAGGGCCGTGGCGTGAGCATTCACCGTCAGGACTGCGCCTCGGTGTTGCAACTGGGCGGGCGCGAGCCGGAGCGGATCATTCAGGTCAGCTGGGGCCCGGTGCCGGTGCTCACCTATCCGGTGGACATCATCATTCGCGCCTACGACCGTTCCGGGCTGCTGCGTGACGTCTCGCAGGTGCTGCTCAACGAGCGCATCAACGTGCTGGCGGTCAACACCCGCTCGAACAAGGAAGACAACACCGCGCTGATGTCGCTGACCATCGAGATCCCCGGTCTGGATGCACTCGGGCGGCTGCTGGGGCGGATTTCGCAATTGCCGAACATCATCGAGACGCGACGTAACCGCACCCCGTGATGCAATTGATTGTTCCCTGTGGGAGCGAGCCTGCTCGCGAAGAGGGCGTGTCAGTCGA
>NZ_QETJ01000117.1:0-15667 GCF_003105095.1 Pseudomonas sp. NDM
CTGCAGAGGACCGCATTCCAGATGTCAGATTGAAATGCCTTCCAGACTGTGGGAGCGAGCCTGCTCGCGAAGGGGCCCTCAAGGTCACCACCAAACTAATTCTTGCTCTCGATCTTCCCGCCCGCATCCGGATCGTAAAAGTCCGGAATCTCGTACTGGTATTTCTTCAGCCAGCGCTGCATCGCCAGTTCGCGTTCGGTGGCGGTGGCGCTTTGGGGTTTGGGTGAGGCAGCTTTGTTGCGGCTTTGCAGGACCAGCCAACCTTCGGTTTCCTGCTGCTGCGCTGAAGCGGGGCCTGCGTCGATGGCGTGGGCGCTGAGGGGCAGGGTGAGCAGGGTCAGGTAGCACAGGCCTTTGCGGATGTTCATGGCTGTCTCCTTACTTGAGCGTCGGCGGTAGCGGGTCGATGAAGGCGGCGACGCGGTCGCCGGGTGTGGCTTTGGCGTGGGTTGGCGCTTTGAGTTTTTCCGCCCGTTGCTGCGCTTCGGAGAATTGCTCCGGGGTCAGTTTCGAGCGGCTGACGATTTCGGCAGCTTGTGGCCAGTCGTTCTGGTAGAGCAGCAGGGTGACCATGTTCAGCGTCGCCAGTTGATTGTTCTGGCTCAGTTCGATGGCGGTGAGGAATTCGAATTTCGCTTCGTTGAGGCGCAGTTGGTTGAGGTAGACCACGCCGAGGTCGTTGCGGATTTTCTCGTCGGTGGGTGCCAGGCGTGCGGCGCGCTGCAGGTGGGCCTGGGCCTGGCCATTGTCGCCACGGGCGGCGTAGACCTGGCCGAGGCCGTGTTCGGCCTGGGCGGTGAGGCAGCCGCCGAGCAGGCTGCGATAGAGCGGCTCGGCTTCGCTGCGGCCGAGCAGGCGATAGACTTTGGCTTTGCGCAGGCGCACTTCGCTGAGGTTGTCCGGCAGGCTTTGCAGGTTGGCCAGGCTGGCGTGGAGCTTGCCGTCGCTGGCCAGGTCATCGGCGAGGTTCAGCGACAGTTCCTGCTCCGACGTGAGTTTGCTGCAGCTGGACGGCGACAGCAGCGAGGTCCACGGCGCCTGGCCGTCCGTGGCGCAACCGCTGAGCAGCAACAGGCTTGCCATGACTATCAGTACTTTCATCAAACGCTCTCCATGAGCCAAGGTCAGTTTGCGAAGGCGCGGGCAATGGCGGTGAAGCCCGGGCCGGCCAGTACGATCAGCAGGGCCGGAAACAGAAACAGCATCATCACCACCGACATCTTCGCCGACATTTTCGAGATGTATTCCTGCAGCCGGGTCAGGCGGCGGTCATCCAGTAATTGCTTGAGCGCCAGCAGTGATTTCATCGCGCCGCCGCCCTGGTGGATCAGTTGCTGGAGGATCACGCAGGTGTCGGTAAATTCGTCCACTGCGAGCATCACCGCGGTCTTGTTCAGCTCCTGCCCCAGCTCCAGACCCGAGTCGACGCGGCTGAGGATCAGGCGCAGTTCGCTGGTCAGCTCCGGCAGCAGTTTTTGCGCTTCGATGCTGAGCACGCGCAGGGCTTGTTCCACCGCCATGCCGGATTCGAAGAGGATGCGCAGCAGTGGAATGAACGTGGAGATTTCCACGGCGATGGTTTTCTGCCGGCGGGCGGCGGCGTAGGCGAGCAGGCGTTTGGGCAGCAGATAGCCGCCGCCAGCGGCGAACATCGGCGCCATCCAGCGGTGGCTGGTCTGCGGGAAGAACACTTCCTGCAGAAAGATCGCCAGCCCCAAGGCGAGCAGGGGTGTGCCGATCTGGCAAGCCGCGAAGAGGGCGCGTTCATTGGCACGACGCCAGCCGAGGCGGCCGAGCAGGGTCTGGGTTTCGCTGTCGATGCTCACTGAGCCCCGGCCGAAGCGGGTGTTGCCCAGCGCACGCAGCCAGTGGCCGAAACGGTTCTCCCGCACCAACTGGCCCTGCAAGCGCTGATGCACCTGACGCACGCGGCGGCGCTCGGTGAGCAGGTGATTGCCCACCAATAACAGCGAACCGAGCAGCAACAACAACGCCGCGAGCCAGACCATCTCAAACGCTCCGCAACATGCGCCACAGCGCCAGACTGCCCAGCACCTGCAACGCGGCGGCAGTGAGCAACATGGTCTGGCCGCTTTCGTCGTGCCACATGCCAAGCATGTAGCCGGGGTTGGTCAGCATGAAATAGCTCACCAGAATCAGCGGCAGCAAACCCAGCACCCAAGCGGTCATGCGCGTTTCCCCGGTCAGGGCGCGCAACTGCCGAGCGCCCTGGTCACGCTCGCGGATCAGTTTGATCAGGTTCTCCAGCAGCTCACTGGCATTGCCGCCGTAGCGATGATTGACCTTCAGGCCGAGGGCGAACATGCGCAGTTCGTCCTGCTCGTAGAGTTCGGCAAAATCGCTGACTGCATCAGGCAGATTCACCCCCAGTTGCACGTTACGCTGCACTCGGCCCATGGCGGTTTTCAGCGGATCCTCGCTGGCTTCGATACCGCCCAGCACCGCATCGCTGAGGGTGCGCCCTGACTTCAGGCTGCGCACCGTATGGTCGAGCAATTGCGGCAGTTGTTCGATCATCCGGCGGATTCGGCGTCGGTAGCGAATGGCGATGTATAGCCGCAATGCCACGGGCGGCGCGATCAGCATCAGCACCAGTCCGACCCAGCTGGCGAGCAGAAATCCCAAACCCACGGCCGCCGCCCACAGGCTCAGCCACAGGCCGAAACGCTCGCTCGGCTGACCCAGTCCGGCACGCAGAAACATGCGTTCCAATCCCACCCATTTCGTCTGTTCCACGGCCTTTTGCGGTTGCCCGGCGACGAGCCGGTTGAGGACTTTTTCTGTCGCGGTTTTGCGCAGGCCTTGCAGGAACAAATAGATCGACAGCCCGAGCAGCATCAGGCAAATGACGATAAGAATGATCGGTGCCAGCATCTGCGTGCTCCTCGCCGTCAGCCCGGGTGAGCGTCGTGGCGCAGCTTGTCGCCGGCCGGGTTGACCGCTTCGCGCACAAAGCCGAAACCGGTGCGGCGGTCGAGGCGGAACAGGGTGTTGGTGACGTAGACGTCCTCGCGAATGCCGACCACTTCCACCACTTCGCTGACGCAGCGTCGACCATCGGGCATGCGTGTCAGCTGAATGATCACGTCGAGGGCGGCGCAGATCATCTGACGCAGGGTGCGTTCGGCAATCGAGCGCCCGGTCAGCCCGACCAGGGTTTCCAGTCGCAGCAGCGCGTCCTGGGCATTGTTGGCGTGCACGGTGCTCATTGAGCCGTCGTGGCCGGTGTTCATGGCGGTGAGCACGTCGACCACTTCGACGCCACGGATCTCGCCGAGAATGATCCGGTCGGGGCGCATGCGCAGGGCGTTGCGAATCAGGTCGCTGGCCTTGACCTCGCCATGCCCCTCGGCATTGGGCGGGCGGGTTTCCAGACGTACCACGTGCGGATGGCCGAGTTGCAGCTCGGCGACGTCTTCGATGGTCACCAGCCGTTCGTGCGGGTTGATCAACTGGCTGAGGATGTTCAGCAGCGTGGTCTTGCCGGTGCCGGTGCCGCCGCTGATGAGGATGTTGCAGCGCTTGCCCACGGCGTTCTGCAGGAATTCGAAAATCGCCAGATCGATGGTCTGCATCGCCATCAGATCGGTGCTCTTGAGCATGTCCTTGCGAAACTTGCGGATCGACAGGCACGGGCCGTCGAGGGCGATCGGCGGGATGATCGCGTTGACCCGGCTGCCATCGGGCAGGCGCGCATCGACCATCGGCGAGGACTCATCGAGGCGTCGACCGAGTGGCGCGAGAATCCGCTGCATGACCCGCTCGACGTGATGCGCATCGATAAAACGCAGATCGCTCTGATGCAGTACGCCGTCGCGCTCGATGAACACCCGGTGCGGGCCGTTGACCAGGATTTCCGTCACCGACGGGTCGCGCAGCAGGACTTCCAGCGGGCCGAAACCGGTGAGCTCGTCGACGATTTCTTCGCCGAGACGCTCCATCTCGTAGCGCGAGATTGCCAGATGCAAACGGGCGATGTATTCGGCGACCTTGTCGGTGACGAACTGCGCCAGTTGCTGGCGCGAACCTTCCAGCAGGTTTTGCCCCGACTCCTCGATGGCGTCGATGATGTAGCGGTGCAGGACCAGTTTCAGGCCTTCGTGATCGCTGTTGCCGATCGCTCCGCGCGGCGTGGCGCCAAAGAGTTTTTCTGCGCTCATGAGCTGCCTCGCAGACGGTCGAACCAGGTGACTTTCGGTTTGCTCAGGCCTTCGGAACGCTTCGCCAGGCGTTCGCCGAGCGTGCGCAGGCTCTGGGTGAGTTTTTCCCGTGGCGCCAGTTCGAACAGGCTGACGCCCTGGTTTTTCGCGTTCAGGCGCACGTCGGGGCTGAAGGCCAGCACGGCGATGACTTGCAGATTGAAGGTCTTGCCCAGGGTCTCGGCATCCGGCGCAACGTTGTTCAGGTAGCGATCGATCAGCAAGCGCCCGTGCTCGAGCTTCATGCCTTTCTCGCGCCACTGGTTGAGCACGGCAAGGTTGCGTCGGCAATTGAGCACGTTCTGGTCGGTGTACCAGAGCAGCTTGTCGCAATGGCTGACAAAGGTACGCAACGCTTCACTGTCGGCCTGTCCGGTGAGGTTCACGACAATGTGCTGGAAGTGCTGACGCAGGGCGCTGAGCAGCATGTACAGCTCGGCGGCACTGGTGGTTTCCAGCGGTTCGTCAGTATTGGCGTAGGCGAGAATGCGCAGGCCGTGGTCGGCGCTGGTGAAGGCACTGTCGATCAGCGTGGCGTCGAGACGGCGCAGGTGGCGCAGGGCATCGCCGAAGTGAAACGAGCTCTCCAGGCCCAACAACGCGAGGCTGTCGCCACGGGGCAGGCCGAGGTCGAGCAACAGGGTTTGCTGGCCGCTCTTCTGCACCACCATGGCCATGTGATTGGCGAGCAAGGCACCGTCGGAACTGCTCTGCACGCCGTACATCACCGTTAGCCCGCCGAGCTGGGTGTTGGGCGCGACGGCCGGCAGGCGTTTGCTCAGGCGCCGTACCAGTCCGGCGACTTCGCTGGAGCGTGAGCCATAGGCGACAAAATCCCGCGCGCCGGCGCGCATCGCATTGAGTACGAGCTGATTGTCCATGCCGTCGCCGAGGGCAACGATCGCCAGCATTGGCTTGGCCTCCAGCGCACCTTCGATCAGCGCACTTTGCGCCACGACATGCTCGCGATCGAGGCCGACGAAAACCAGATTGGCGAACGTTACATCGACCAGTGCGAGCAGTTCATCGAGGCTGCCGGCACCGGCGCTGACCACTTGGCCGAGCGGGGCGAGGGCGCTTTGCAGCCATTCCAGATCGGTGCTGTTGCGGGTGATGGCGAGGAAGGTCTGACTGAGGTTCTGGTTCATTGCGACAACCCGCTGCGCTTGTCGAAGTTACCGTTCTCAAGGAAAAACATGCGGTAGAAATTCGGGTCGTAGTTGCGCAGTTTCTCCCCCGGCAACGACGGCAGTCGCGCGTCCGCCGCCAATGGCTGGACCAGATGCGGGGTGACGATCATCAGCAATTCGCGCTCTTCGCGTTTGATCTGCGAACCCTTGAAAAATGCGCCCAATATGGGGATGTCGCCAAGGCCCGGAAACTTGTTCACCTGTGAACTGTTGGTTGTGCTGATCAAACCGCTGATGACAAAACTTTCGCCATCGCCCAGCGACACGCTGGTGTCAGTGCGGCGAATGGTCAGCGCCGGAACGGTGGTGCCGGCGATGTTCACCGCGTTGGCAAAATCCAGTTCGCTGACCTCTGGGGCGACTTTCAAGGCGATGCGGTCGCGGCCGATGATGGTCGGCGTCAGGGTCAGGCGGATGCCGAATTCCTTGTACTCGATCGACACACTGTCGCTGCCGGAACTGGGGACCGGGATCGGAATTTCGCCACCGGCAAGGAAGCTCGCACTCTGCCCGTTCAGCGCCACCAGACTCGGCCGCGCCAGGGTGTAGGCGAAGCCGCTGGTTTCCAGGGCGTTGATGATCGCCATGGTCTTGCCGCCGACCCAGGAAAAATTGAACAGCGAGTTATCCACCGGCAGGCGCGGCTGCGGCACGCCGTCAATCGGCGGCAGTGTGCCGGGTGAGCCGAACAGGAAATTGCCGCGGGTGCCGATCAGCGAGGCGGTGGCTTCCTTGAGTTTGGTGCGGCTGACTTCGACGAAACGAATGTCGGTCTGCACCTGCGACGGCAGGGTCGGATCGTCGGACGGCACGCTGCTGGTCAGCGCCGTGGTCGCTGCGCCCTGGACGAAAACCATGGCTTGCTGTGGCTGCGTCGAGCAGGCAGTCCAGACCATCAGGCTGGTTGCGCCGGGGCCGACGCCAGTGAGCAAAAAGGACGAACCGCCGTTGGCATGCACGTCGGCAATTTTCGGATCGCCGACCGCCAGGCGGGTGATCGCCACGGGTGACTGCATGTCCTGCTGGAAGCCTTCACCGATCTCGATCACCGAGGGCAGACGCGGCAGTGCCGAACAATTGCCGACCGCCGCTAGGGCGGAGTCCATCGACAATCCCAACAACAGCAAGGCCCGGAGCGCCGGTTTCAATGTCGGTCTGAGTCGACTCTGCATGCACGTGAATCCTTGCGCAGTCATGGGGTTTGTTGGCTGATCTGGTTGCCGCGAATGATCTCCACCGCAGGCCTGGGGGCCGCGCCGACACTGGCGGTTGAAGGTGCTCGTTGAGCGCCACCCAAAGCGAGTTGAGTGAACTGGAAAAGCTGACTGTTGGCGCGATCCAGATGCGCGGGCGATTGCGTTTCGCCGGCCCAATATCTGGCCAACCGTTGTTCTTCGCTGCTGCGCACCGCGAGACGCAACGTGCCGACCTGGGTCGCGAGCATCAGACGGCTGAGCAATTGTTCCGGCACCGCCAGCACCACGGTGCGCGCGGCGATGCGGCGCTGGTCCTGTTTGATTTTTTCTTCGGCGCTGAGGCTGGGCGATGCCGGTTGGCCGTCGTTGGTCAGGCCGTACTGTTCGCCGATCCCGAGCACGCGCAAGGCCGGAACGGCGATCTGCGCTGACTGCTGCAGATTGCTCGCGTCTTCGCGCAAGTACAGCAGCACATCGACATAATCCCCCGGCAGCAATTGCCCGGCGCCACCGATCACTTCGTCGACGGCCACGGTCAGTGCGCGTTCGTCGCGGCGAATCATCCGCGCCAGCGCGCCACCGGCCTGAAAGCTTTCGTCGTTGAGCCAGGTGCCGGCGCTGAGGTGCCGCCAAGGTGTGCGACCCACGGCTTGTTCAATGCTGGTCAGACTGCCGGCCGGTGCACTGCGCAGTTTTTCCACGGCCACATCGGCGGCGGTCAACGGTGTGAACGGCGGTACATCGTGGACCAGCACCACCACCGGTTGGCGGGTCTGGTCTTCGGCAATCGCGACAGTCTGTTCAACGCTGAGCGCGGGTACAACGGGCGCCTCCGCGACCGGGGCCGGCTGACGACTGAGCACCAGCCCCCAGTAACCTACGAGAACCGCGCCGAGCAATAGCAACGCGGCAAGGCCCATGGTGACGCGACTGTTCATGACGGCTCTCCTTTTCCTGCTGCACAAGCCAACTGCAATTGCTCTTGAGAGGCGTACTGATCTGGCAGCTATGAACATGCAACTATTTCGCTATTTCCAAGCTAGCTGATCCAAGCAAAAGCGCCATTAGTGACAGGCAAATAACCCACCAAAGTATGAGTTTTGGCCAATTGACAATGGGAAACGGCGGCGACACGTTGGGATTAATGCTTTGTGATTAATGCGTTCTTACAGTTGTTGGGCGGGGGTTTGTTGACAATGCTCAAGTGGCACGGTGGAACCATGCCGCGGTCGTGATGTGGGCGCCAGGGGCGCGAAGGAGTGGAGCTATGTTTCGTATGACTTACGATTATCTGATGGCCAAGGCTCGGGCGTTTGCCAGCAGCGAAGAGGGCGCTTCGGCGATTGAGTATGCAATCGTGGTGGCGATGGTGGCGGTGGTGGTGGTTGCATTCGTTAGCCCGCTTGGAGACAGGGTGCTGGCGATTTTCAACAATGTTCTGACGTCGCTCGATGGTACGGCTGTTACTCGGCCAACACCTTGAGGCTTTTGAACACTGCACCTGGCTGATATCGCACTACACTGGATTTACCTTTCAGCATTCAGGTATTGCCTATGAACGCGCCTTCGCCGTCCCGCCAACAGTTGCTTCTGGTCGACGATGAAGAGGACGCGTTGCTGGAGTTGGCGGAGTTGCTGGAGGGGGAGGGCTTTACCTGTCATACCGCGACGTCGGTGAAGTTGGCGTTGCATCTGTTGACCCGGCATCCGGATATTGCCTTGGTGATTACTGATCTGCGCATGCCGGAAGAGTCGGGCATGTCGTTGATCAGGCGGCTGCGTAAGCATACGTCGCGTGAGCATTTGCCGGTGATTGTGATGTCGGGGCATGCGGATATGGAGGATGTCAGCGATATGTTGCGGTTGCAGGTGCTGGATCTGTTTCGCAAGCCGATTTATCACGTCAGGTTGTTGGAGACTCTCGATAATCTGTTTCCAAAGGCTCGGGTTGGGGCTGGGTGAACTCGGCGGCCTTTGGGCCGACCGTGTTGGTGGGGGTTTGGGTGAATATCCGTTGCTGCGGGTGTTGCTGATTACGGTTCCGCCCTTACGGCGGGTCACCTTTTTCAAACGCCAAAAAGGTAACCCAAAAGGCTTGCTCCTACGTTCGGCCCTCGCAGGCTCGGGTTCCTTCGCTCCGGGACTGATCCGGGCGCAGCGGCTCCGGTTTGCTTCGCTGCACCTCCTTCCGCTGTGTCTGGCTGCGCCAGACGGTCGCTGCGCTCCCACGCCCGGATCAATCCCTCCACTCAGCCTTCCGACGTCGCCGGTGGATCAAGATCAAAAGCACTCGAGCTTGCGCTCATTGTTGAGTGGTGCGGCTTCGCCGCGGGCAGCTGCGCTGCTTTGTTTTGGCTTTTGTAGGAGCGAGCCTGCTCGCGAAGGCGGCCTGCCAGCCGACCTGTTTCTCACTGAACGCCCACGGTCAAACTGTGGGAGCTGGCTTGCCAGCGAAGGCGGCCTGCCAGCCGACCTGTTTATCACTGAATACCCACGATCAAACTGTAGGAGCGAGCCTGCTCGCGAAGGCGGCCTGCCAGCCGACCTGTTTCTCACTGAACGCCCACGGTCAAACTGTGGGAACTGGCTTGCCAGCGAAGGCGGCCTGCCAGCCGACCTGTTTATCACTGAATACCCACGATCAAACTGTGGGAGCTGGCTTGCTCGCGAAGGCGGCCTGCCAGCCGACCTGTCTCTCACTGAACACCCACGATCAAAACTGTAGGAGCGAGCCTGCTCGCGAAGGCGGCCTGCCAGCCGACCTGTTTCTCACTGAATACCCACGATCAAAACTGTGGGAGTGAGCCTGCTCGTGAAGGCGGCCTGCCAGCCGACCTGTTTCTCACTGAATACCCACGATCAAAACTGTAGGAGCGAGCCTGCTCGCGAAAGCGGTGTGTCAGTCGAAACAATCCTGACGGACACACCGCTGGCTTCTCACAACTGATAACTGAAACTGATGCTGTACCGCGGCTTGCGATTGAACGTGTCCAGCGCTTCATCGGACATGGCCTTCGCCACTTCCAGGGCGATGTTGTAGTACTTGGCATCGCCAAATCTCAGCCCGACGGCGGTGGATGACAGGTTGTTGGCCTGCACCGGTAGTTGGTTGAACCAGCTGCGCGAGCGGTCGAGGACCACGTAGGGTTGCAGGATGCGCACCCAGTTGCCGTCGCGGTTGAAGCTGTAGTTGACCTCGTAGGCCACGCCCCAGCCCTTGTCGCCCGAGGCTTGGTCGTCGGGGTAGCCACGGCCGAAATTCTGTCCGCCGAACACCGCGCGCTCGCTGTCGGGCAGGGTGTCGTCGCTCCAGTACAGCGCTGCCGAGAGCACGCCTTGCCAGTTGTCGAGAAACTTGTCGCTCTGCACGCCGGACAGTCTCACGCGGAAGAAATCCAGATCGATGTCGTCGTAGTTGGTGTTTGCACCGAGGCTGTCGAAACCCTGGTAGACGCCGGCGCTGAGGATGCGCAGTTGGCGGGCGTCGGCCTTGCGCCAGTCGCCTTCGAAGGCGAGGGCGCGGACGTCGGTGCGCAGCTCGGTGCTGAAGGGGAAGTTGACGCCGTCGTAGCGCGTCTTGTCGTCGACTGCGTAGAGGCGTGAGCCGGCGGTCAGCAGTTCGTTGGCGGAGGCGATCAGGGGCATGCTGAAGCCGATCGAGTAGCGATCATTCTCGCGGTGGGTACTCAGGCGCCCACCGCCGCCGACCAGCACTTCGGTGTCCGGGTCGGCGCGGTAGCGCGAAGCAGAGAGGTTGAGTTGCGTGCCTTCGGCGTCGAGGAACTGGCTGTAGTCGAGACGGTAGTAATGCTCTTTGTCATCGCCCGGTGGGAACAGGCCGCTGAGGCTCAACTGTTCGCCCATCGACGTCTGCGAGTTGCTGCTGACACCGAGCAACGCCTGCGGGCCGTTGCGGTTGTCTTCGGTGGTGCTCAGGGTGCTGGTGAACGGTTTGCGGCTGGCCTGGGCGACCAGGGTGGTGGCGCCATCTGTGGTGCCCGGTGGCGGCACTTGCGCTTGAATCGTTACGCCGGGAATGCGGCTCATCAGCGTGGTGTAGCGCTCGAAGGTCTTGCGCGTCAGCGGGCGTTCAGCCTGGATTTTCGCGGCGAGTCTGTCGAGCAGGCCTTTGACCCGGCCGATGTCGCCCTGCATCTGGATATCGCGCACGTAGCCTTCAACCAGCACCACCCGCGCCACGCCCTCATCGAAGTCCTGTTGCGGCAGAAACGCGTAGGACAACAGGTAGCCGTCGTGCTGGTAGCGACGGGTGATGTTGCGCGTCGCTTCAATCAGTTCGGCAAGGCTGGCCTCACGGCCGATCAATGGTTTGTAGACTTCGGCCAGTTCGTTGAGTGGATAGATCGTGCCGCCTTCGATCTGCACGGTCTTCAGGTTGATCCTGGTTTCCATCAGCAGTGGTTGTGCGGCGGTCGCGCCGGGATCCGGCACTTGCAGCGGTGCCGCGCTCGGGCGATAGGCGTCGGCAGGAAGGTTGGGGACGGGCAGGTTGCGGGTGGTTTCGTTGCTGTTGAGAAAACTGGGCAAGGTGTCGGCGAGGGCAGCGGAACTGAGGCTCAGGCACAGCAGGGATGCCAGTACGCGCATAGGACACTCCATGGTCAGAACACAGCACAGGGCAGGTTTTTCCTTAGAAAAAAGGCGGAAGACTCGTGGGAATCTTCCGCCCTCAACCAAGCGTAGGCGCTGTAGGTAAGGCCGTCGAATCGGCCAGGTGCAATTTAGCGTTTGTTGCCCCCAAGCGCGCCGGTCAGCCCGCCGAGCACCCCGCCCAGGCCGCCAGTTGTACCGCCAGTGGCAGTGCCGCTGTTGACCAGCCCACCGACGGCCGCCACGGTGCCGCCGACATTGGTTACCAGCCCACCGACTGCCGTGGTCACCGGGGTGTTGGTCGCGGCGATCGCACCGCCGAGGCTGCCCACCGCTGCGCCCACCTGCCCGGTGATACCGGCAACCGGAGTGCCGAGACCGGTGGCTGCGCCGACCTGTTGAGTGACAGTGGTGACCGCGCTGGTCACAGGGTTGAGACCTGCTCCCACTGCGGCGCCAACGCTTGCCAGCGGCGAAGTGGGAGCGGTGATCGGTGTGCCCGAGCCACCGAGTACGGTGTTGAGCGAAGCGACTGCGTTGCCCAGGCCACCCGCGGTAACGCCACCGGCACTGACCACGCCGCTGGTGCTGCCGGCATTCAGACCGGTGCCAACATTGACCACTGCGCCACCGACGGTTTGCAGCAGGCCGGTGCCGCCCAGACCACCACCGACGCCACCGGTACCTGAGCCAGTGCCGTTGGACACCAGACCGCCCGCTTTGCCGACCGCCGTGCCGGCGTTGCTCAAGGCGCCGCCCAGGGTGTTGGTCAGGGCACTGCCGTTGCCGGCGTCGGTGACTTTGCCGCCAAGGCTGTTCACCGTGCCGCCCACCTTCGAGATCACACCTTTGAGCGGATCACCCAGGGCGGTGGCATCGCCAAGTTTATCGGTGGTGCTTTCGACCATGGCGATCACCGGCACCAGGCCGCTGCCGACCTTGTTGGTCAACTGGCTGGTCGGGCCGTTGCTGAGGGTGGTGTTGAGGGTGTCGCCGAGCATGGTGACTTTTTCACCTATGCCATCGACCAGCGGCACTACTTTGGTCACGACGCCACCGACCACGGGAACGCGGCTGGTCGCTGTGTTCAGTTTGGCGCTGAGATCAGATACGCCATCACCGACATCCGAGACCACACCGCCAACCGAGGCCACGGTGGTGGTCAATCCCTTCGGATCGGTGGCCAGTTTGCCGATGCCATTGCTCACGCCATCGCCCAAGGTGCTGACGACATTGCCAGCGGTATTGGCGACGCTCTGCACAATGCCGCCGGCCAGCGGAACGTTGCTCAAAGCATCACCCACCTGGCCCACGCCATCGCCGACACCGCTGACGGTTTTGCCGACATCCTGCACCAGTGTGGTGGTCACCAGCGAAGGCGCGGCCGGATTGGTCGGGGTGGTGGGATCAGTGGGGTCTGTCGGGTTGGTCGGATCGGTTGGATCGGTGCCGCCGCCGGTTCCGCCAGTGCCACCGGTACCACCCGTGCCCGCTGTTCCGTCGCCAGTACCACCGGTCCCGCCTGTGCCAGCAGTATCGCCGCCGGTTCCACCACCTGCGCCGCCGCTGCCATCGGTACCCGCCGTACCATCTGCAGTCGAGCTGCCGGAGCTGCTGCGATGACCGCCACCGCCGCTGCTGCAGCCGACGAGTCCTACAGAAAGAATCAGTGCCAGCGCGATTGCCGATTTGGACCACATCACTTGAGTTTTCATGATTGAGATTCCTGCACCTGTCACAACGTTACGTTGCCTTCGATGGCCCGCTGATCTGTCGTCGGCGATGCCTCGTCCGTGCTGGTAATCTCAGTCGATCGCAGGTTTTGCACCATTCTCAAGTTGGTATTAACCCCTTTATATTCAAGGCCCGGCGCAATCCCGAAGGACTAATACGCAGGTGATAAACACGCAAAAAAACGCCTTGAAATTCAAGGCTTGGCTTTTTGCAAAGCGGCGGGCAGGGCGCGGAAAAACTTAAGTGATATATACACAATTAACGGGTTTTTCCGCCCCCGTCAGATCAGGCGATCGGTTGCCATTGGCCGACCATATGTTCCAGGTCGCCGGCACCGACCAGGCGCAATTCGCCGCTGGAACCCGCTGCGCTCGCCAGCAACGTCACTTCACTGGGCAGGCGCACCGGTTTGCGAAAGTGCACGGCGATTTCCAGGTTGGCTTTGGGCAGGTGATCAGAGAGCGCCGCCAGCGTGCGTGCCTTGTTCCACAAACCATGCGCGATCGCCGTGGGAAAACCAAACAGCTTGGCGCTCGCTGCACTCAGGTGAATCGGGTTGTAGTCGCCGGAGACTTTCGCATACTGGCGACCAATATCGGCGGGCGCCGTCCAGCGCGTCACCTCGAGCAAATCCTGCGACGGCTCCCAGTCATGTGCCTGCGCCTCGCCCTCGAGTTTCACGCCGCGACAGAGCATCCGGCTCTCGGCTTCCCACAGCGGACCGAGCTGATCGTCCAGGGTGGTGAGCAGATCGAATGTCGCGCCTTTGGCATGCGGTTGCAGGTTGTGCACGCGCACGCTGGCTTGCGCGCGACTGATAGCCCCCATCGGGCGCAACACGCGAATGCGGTTGCTCAGGTGAATCAGCCCGAGCAGCGGGAACGGAAAGTTCTTGGCCGTGAGCAATTGCATCTGCAAGGCGAAGGCGAGGATGTGTGGATAGGTCGGCGGCAGCAGGCCGTCATCGACGAAACCGCAGACCTTGCGATAAGCCGCCAGCCGCTTGCCGTCGATATCGACCCAGCAGCGCAGACCGCTGTCGGGTAGTTGCGTGCCGGTGATTTTGCGCCGTGTCGCCGCGCGCGAATAAAGCCCCGGCAGACTCGGTTCGCGGTCCAGCGTTTGCCATTCGATGCTCATGCTCAAGCCCCCAGAACACTTTGCCCACAGACCCGCAGCGCCTGCCCGGTGAACGCGCCCGTGCCCGGTTGCGCCAGCCACGCCACGGCTTCGGCGACGTCTTGCGGCAAGCCGCCCTGGCCCAGCGAACTCATGCGCCGCCCGGCCTCGCGCAGGCCGAACGGAATGTGCGCAGTCATTTGCGTCTCGATAAAACCGGGGGCGACGGCGTTGATGCTGATCCCGCGTTCCAGCAGTGTCGGCGCCCAGGCCTGGGCCAGACCGATCAGGCCAGCCTTGCTTGCCGCGTAGTTGGTCTGCCCGCGATTGCCGGCGATGCCGCTGATCGAGGCGAGCAGGACCACCCGTGCGTTGTCGCGCAGGGTGCCGCTGTCGAGCAGGGCCTTGGTCAGCACTTGCGGCGCATTGAGGTTGACGGCCAGCACCGCGTCCCAGAATTCAGGGGTCATGTTGGCCAGGGTCTTGTCGCGGGTGATACCGGCGTTGTGCACGAGGATGTCGAGCCCGTCGGGCAGGTGCTCGATCAATTGGGTGGCGGCATCATCGGCGCAGATATCGAGAGTGATCGCGCGGCCGCCGAGGCGGGCGGCGAGGGCTTCGAGATCGGTCTTGGCCGGTGGCACATCGAGCAGGATCACCTCGGCGCCATCGCGGGCGAGGGTTTCGGCAATCGACGCGCCGATCCCGCGTGCAGCACCCGTGACCAACGCCTTGCGCCCCGCCAGCGGTCGGGTCCAGTCGGTCACCGGCGTGGCGCACGCGGTCAGACGAATCATTTGGCCGGAAACGAACGCACTTTTCGGCGAGAGGAAGAATCGCAGCGGACCTTCAAGTTGATCTTCGGCGCCCTCGCCGACGTAGATCAGCTGCAATGTGCCACCGCCGCGCAGCTCTTTGGCCAGCGAACGGGAGAAGCCTTCAAGTGCTCGTTGCGCGCTGGAGGCGAACGGATCACTCACGGATTCCGGCGCGCGACCAAGGATCACCAGATGCGCGCTATGTTCAAGGTTCTTCATCAATGGCTGGAAGAATTCGCGCAGTTGCTTGAGCTGGTCGGTGTGCTGCAGATCGCTGGCGTCGAACACCACCGCTTTGAGCTTCGGCCCGTGGCCGGGAATCCACGCGGTGGCCAGCGCGGACTCGGTGCCGTAGCTGTAGATTGCATCGGTCAGGCGATTGGCAAACACACTGATCCGTTCGGCCAGTGGCCCGCCACCGATCAACAGCGCACCCTCGATCGGCCGCAGACGCCCCGCTTGCCAGCGTTCCAGCCGCACCGGCGACGGCAGGCCCAAGGCCCCGACCAGACGATGGCCGAAGGATGAGTTGGCGAAGTCGATATAGCGGTCAGACATGGAACGCTCTCCAGAAGTTGGGGTTCAAAGTGTGGACTGCCTACGGCAATCAATCGTTCGATCGACGCAATAAGGCCTACGCTGGTTTAGCAGAGTAGTTTGGCCGCGGTGGTTTTGTAGCCAGACACAAATCCAGAAACAACACCGGCCCCTTGTAGGAGTGAGCCTGCTCGCGATAGCGGTGGGTCAGAAACGTGTCATTAGCCTGATACACCGCTATC
>NZ_QETJ01000118.1:0-15664 GCF_003105095.1 Pseudomonas sp. NDM
CGAACTCAGCAGTGAAACGATGCATCGCCGATGGTAGTGTGGGGTTTCCCCATGTGAGAGTAGGTCATCGTCAAGATTAAATTCCGAAACCCCAATTGCGAAAGCAGTTGGGGTTTTGTTTTGCCTGCGAGAAAGTTCTTACAACCTTCGCGGACGTCGTCCGGCTGTCACAATCTGCCGACAATGCTAAGGTTCTGCCTCGGCTTTTGTGATTTTCCAAGGAATCTATATGTCGGACGCCCAGTCCCTCAACGCTGCATTCATGGTGGTTCAGAGCAACAGTCTCGATGAACTGCGCAGCCTTGTGGTCAGCATCATGCGGCGCTATCCACTGGCACCTTTGGAAAACGAAATCGCTTTGGTGCAAAGCAACGGCATTGCCCAGTGGCTCAAGCTGGCACTGGCCGAGGATCCCGAAGACGACGACCTTGGCGGCTGCGGGATCGCGGCAGCGATTGATGTGCAATTGCCCGGCAGTTTCATGTGGCAGCTCTACCGTATGGTGCTGGGACGAGAAGAGATCCCGGCGAAATCCCTGCTCGATAAAGCCCCGCTGACCTGGCGCCTGATGCGTCTCTTGCCACAGGTAATCGACCAACCACATTTCGAACCGCTGCAACGCTTCCTCACCCACGACACCGATCTGCGCAAGCGCTACCAGTTGTCAGAGCGCCTCGCGGATCTGTTCGACCAATATCAGGTTTATCGGGCCGACTGGCTGGAGGACTGGGCGGAAGGCCGCCACCAACTGCGCAATGTCAGAGGTGAAGTAAAGCCGCTGCAGCCGACCAGTTGCTGGCAGGCAGAGTTGTGGCGAGCGCTGCTGAATGATGTAGGCGAACAAGGCATGGCACAGAGTCGCGCAGGCGTGCATCAACGTTTCATGGAGCGCATCAACACACTCGACAAGGCCCCGGCTGCGCTGCCGCCGCGCGTGATTGTGTTTGGTATCTCTTCGTTGCCTGCGCAGGTACTGGAAGCGCTCGCCGGTCTGGCTCGCTTCAGCCAGGTACTGCTTTGCGTACACAACCCTTGCCGCCATCACTGGGCGGATATCGTCGCCGACAAGGATCTGTTGCGGCATCAGTACAAACGTCAGCAGCGCAAAAGTGGAATGCCCGTTGTGCTCGATGCCGAGACCCTGCATCAGCACGCGCATCCGCTATTGGCCGCGTGGGGCAAGCAAGGTCGCGACTACATTAACCTGCTCGACAGCTACGACGATCCCAACAGCTACCGCGCAGCCTTTCGTGACGGACGCATCGACCTGTTCAGCGAAAATCAACCCCACAACATGCTTAACCAGCTGCAGGACGACATTCTCGAGCTGCGTCCGCTCAACGAGACGCGCGAACTCTGGCCAGCGGTCGATGCAACGCAAGACCATTCGATCCGTTTTCACATCGCGCATAGTGCCCAGCGCGAAGTCGAGATCCTGCACGATCAACTCCTGGCGCGGTTCAGCGCAGACCCGGATCTGCGCCCCCGAGACGTAATCGTCATGGTCCCTGATATCGACAGCTATGCGCCGCATATCCGTGCGGTTTTCGGTCAGCTTGATCGGCATGACTCACGCTTCATTCCGTTCACACTGGCGGATCAGGGCCAACGTGGGCGCGACCCTCTATTGATCGCGGTCGAGCACCTGCTCAAACTTCCGGACAGTCGTTTCCCGGTCAGCGAGATCCTCGACCTGCTCGATGTCCCGGCCCTGCGTGCTCGGTTTGGCGTAGAAGAACGCGACCTGCCAACTCTGCACCGCTGGATCGAAGGCGCAGGCGTGCGATGGGGCATGAGTGCTGAACAACGTGCCGGCCTCGGCCTTCCTGAAGAACTGGAGCAGAACAGCTGGCATTTCGGCCTGCGCCGAATGCTATTGGGTTACGCCGTCGGCAGCGCCGACGCGTGTGCCGGGATCGAGCCTTATGATGAAATTGGCGGGCTTGATGCTGCCTTGATCGGGCCGCTTGTCGCGCTGCTGGATGCCTTGGAAATTGCTCACCAGCAACTCACCCAACCAGCTCAACCGAAGGAGTGGGGGCTGCGCTTGCAGGCGCTGATGCAGGTGTTCTTCCAGGCCAGCAACGAGCATGACGACTACCTGCTGGCCCAGCTGGAAGAGCTTCGCGAAACCTGGCTCGAGACCTGCGAGGCAGTGGGGCTGACTGACGAGTTGCCGCTGACTGTCGTTCGCGAAGCCTGGCTCGCCGGGCTCGATCAGGGGCGTTTATCGCAACGATTCCTCGCCGGCGCGGTAAATTTCTGCACCTTGATGCCGATGCGTGCCATTCCTTTCAAACTGGTCTGTCTGTTGGGCATGAACGACGGCGATTATCCCCGCGCCCAACCGCCACTGGATTTCGACCTGATGGGCAGCGATTACCGCCCTGGCGACCGCTCAAGGCGTGAAGATGACCGCTACCTGCTGCTCGAAGCGCTCCTGTCTGCACGCAATCAGCTCTACATCAGTTGGGTCGGTCGCAGCATTCGCGACAACAGTGAGCGACCCGCCTCGGTGTTGATCGGCCAGTTGCGCGATCACCTCGCCAGCGGTTGGCGTTCAATCGATCCTAGTCAGGATCTGATAGAAGCGCTGACCGAAGAACATCCTCTGCAACCTTTCAGCGCCCGCTATTTCCACGAAGGCGAGCAACTGTTCAGCTACGCCAGCGAGTGGCAAGTGTTGCATCAAGAGCAAGTGCATCAAAACGAGACGCCGTTGCTCGCGCCGTATGTTCAGGAAGAACCGCTGACGCTGGCTTTACTGCAGGATTTTCTGCGCAACCCGGTGAGGCATTTTTTCACCCAACGACTCAAGGTCTATTTCGAGGCCGCGCAAGCGCCGTTGGCCGATGAAGAACCTTTCGTGCTGGACGCGTTGCAGCGCTACACGCTGAGCGACAGTTTGCTGGAAGCCGCACTTAACCAGCCGGATGATTTCGATCAGGCACTGCAAGCCCGGGCGCTGCGCCTGCAAAACAGTGGTCTGCTGCCGATGGCCGGTTTCGGCGAATGCCTGCAGCGTGAACTGATCGAACCGCTGCCGGATCTTCTGCAGCGTTATCAACAGTTGCTGACGTTATGGCCGACGCCGTTGACCAGTGCGATCCCGGTCAGTCTCGACTTGCAGGAGCTGCGTCTGGAGGGCTGGCTCGCAAGTCTGCACCAGCGCGCCGATGGCGGCCTGCTGTCAGTCACGACCATTCCCAACAGCATCGGCTCGATCAAAACGCGCAAGTGGCACCGGCTGACCAAACCGTGGGTCACCCATCTGGTTGCCTGCGCCAGCGGGCATGCGTTGACCACAGCATTAGTCGCGAGTGACGACACATTGTTGCTTGAACCCATGGAGCGAGACCGAGCGCTGCGGTTCCTCGGTGACCTGCTGCTCGCCTGGCAAACCGGCATGCGCCAGCCCTTGCCGATTGCGATAAAAACCGCATTCGCCTGGCTGTCGCAATCCGACCCGATCAAAGCCGAAGCCGCGGCGCGAAAAGCCTATGAGGGTGATGGCCAGACCAGCGACGGCGAGCGGCGCGAAAGCCCGGCGCTGCTCCGACAATATCCCGACTTCGATGCATTGTTGGCAGACGAAACCTTCACCGGCTGGTGCGATGCGCTATACCGCCCATTATTCGAAGCGCCCTGGCGTTCCTTGTCCAACGAAGGCGCACGTTCATGAGTACCAGGACACCGTTGGCTCTGGCCTTCCCGTTGCGCGGCAGTCAGTTGATCGAAGCGAGCGCCGGCACCGGCAAGACCTTCACGATCTCGGCGCTTTATCTGCGGCTGATTCTCGGCCATGGCGGCGAGACAAGCGGTTTCGCGCGCGAATTGCTGCCGCCGCAAATCCTCGTAGTGACGTTCACTGACGCTGCCACCAAAGAGCTGCGTGAGCGCATCCGAACCCGCCTGGCCGAGGCTGCGCGTTTTTTCCGCGACGAGATTCCCGCTCCTGACGGACTGATCGGCGAACTGCGCGATCAGTTCGATCCATTGCAATGGTCGGGCTGCGCCAACCGCCTCGATATCGCCGCGCAGTGGATGGACGAAGCCGCCGTCTCGACCATCCACAGCTGGTGTCAGCGCATGTTGCGTGAGCACGCGTTCGACAGCGGCAGCCTGTTCACGCAGTCGCTGGAAACCGATCACAGCGATTTGCTTGGCGAAGTGCTGCGCGATTACTGGCGACTGTTTTGCTATCCGATGCAGGGCGACGCGCTCAACTGGGTGCGCAGTAATTGGGGTGGCCCCGCAGCGTTGTTGCCTCGGGTCCGCGGCTTGTTCGCCAGCGAGCGTGATACCGATGAAGGCAAGGTGCCGGCGGACCTGATCGCTGAATGTTTGCTGGAGCGTCGAGCGGCGTTGGTCGAGCTGAAAATGCCTTGGCGTGCCTGGGCAGACGAGCTGCTTGCTCTCTGCCAGGAAGGCGTGGCCAGCAAAGCCGTCGATGGCCGCAAGATGCAGGCGCGATATTTCGAGCCCTGGTTCGAGAAGCTCAAGACCTGGGCCGAAGACGAGTCGCTCGAGCAGCTGGACATTGGCACCGGCTTCACTCGACTGACACCTGATGGCATGGCCGAGGCCTGGAAAGGTCAGGCGCCGAGCCATCCGGGGCTGGACGCCATGTCCGGCCTCAAGTCGAGCCTCGATGCTTTGCCGACGCCGGATGCCGCTGTTCTGCAACACGCCGCCAAGTGGGTCGGTGCACGCTTTGAAGAAGAGAAGCGTCGCCGCGCGGAAATGGGCTTCGACGATATGCTGATGCGTCTGGATGCCGCGCTGCAATCGGAGGGCGGCGAGCGTCTGGCGACGCTGATCCGCGAGCAGTTTCCGGTGGCACTGATCGACGAATTCCAGGACACCGATCCGGTGCAATACCGCATCTTCGAGAGTATCTACCGCATCGAAGACAATCATCCTGACACCGGCCTGTTCCTGATCGGGGACCCCAAGCAGGCGATCTATGCCTTTCGCGGAGCTGACATCTACACCTACCTGCGCGCACGTCAGGCCACTAACGGCCGCTTGCATACGCTCGGCACCAACTTCCGCTCCAGCCACGGTATGGTGACAGCGGTCAATCACGTATTCGAACGCGCCGAGTCCCGAGAACAGGGACGCGGCGCGTTTTTGTTTCGCGAGAAAACCGGGGAAAACCCGGTGCCGTTCCTTCCCGTCGAGTCCCAGGGACGCAAGGAAGCCCTGCAGATCGCCGGGCAAGAGGTCGCAGCGCTGAATGTCTGGCTATTGCCGAGCGATCAACCGCTGTCCGGCGCAGTCTATCGCCAGCAAATGGCCGCGGCCTGTGCCAGTCAAATCACCGCGCTGCTCAATGGCGGGCAAACCGGCAGCGCTGGGTTCATCCAGGCAGACGACTTCAGAGGTTTGCGTCCTTCGGACATCGCGATCCTCGTCCGCGACGGTAAAGAGGCTCAAGCCGTGCGAGCTGAACTCGCCGCCCGCGGGGTACGCAGTGTTTATCTCTCGGACAAGGACTCGGTCTTCGCCGCGCAAGAGGCGCATGACCTGCTGGCCTGGCTGAAGGCTTGCGCCGAACCCGATGTCGAGCGTTCGCTCAAGGCCGCGCTGGCATGCACCACGCTGAACCTGCCACTGATCGAGCTGGAGCGCCTGAATCAGGACGAAATGGTCTGGGAAGCCCGGGTCATGCAGTTCCGCGGCTATCGCGAGCTCTGGCGCAAACAGGGCGTGTTGCCGATGTTGCGCCGCCTGCTTCACGATTTCCACTTGCCGCAGACCCTGATGCAGCGCAGTGATGGCGAGCGCGTATTGACCAATCTTTTGCACCTGTCGGAGCTGATGCAGCAGGCCGCTGCTGAACTCGACGGTGAGCAAGCGTTGATCCGCCATCTGGGCGAGTTGCTGGCACTGTCCGGTCAGGCCGGCGAAGAACAGATTCTGCGCCTGGAAAGCGACGAGCAACTGGTCAAGGTGGTGACCATCCACAAATCCAAGGGGCTGGAATATCCGCTGGTATTCCTGCCATTCGTTTGTTCGGCGAAACCGGTGGATGGCAGTCGCTTGCCGTTGCATTACCACGACGCTGCGGGCAAAGCGCAGATCAGCCTCAAGCCGACCGACGAGTTGATCACCCAGGCTGATGATGAGCGTCTGGCCGAAGACTTGCGTCTTCTGTATGTCGCATTGACCCGGGCGCAACATGCCTGTTGGCTGGGCGTCACTGACCTGAAACGCGGCAATAACAACAGCTCGGTGCTGCACCTGTCGGCGCTGGGTTACTTGTTGGGTGGTGGTGCTGCTTTGGGCGAGTCCAGCGAATTGAACCGTTGGCTGCAAGAGCTGCAGCAAGACTGTCCGGCGATCGACATCGGCGAAATGCCTCAGCCTACTGACGAACATTACCAGCCGCCGCGCAATGAAGCGGTCCTGCGAGCCACGCTACGGCCCAAGCGCAAAGCCAGTGAAAACTGGTGGATCGCTTCCTATAGCGCGTTGCGTATCAGCGACGTATTGAGCGTCGGCAGCGATGAAGCACCGGACAGTCCACAGGCGCAAAAGCTCTTTGACGATGAACGCCTCGACCCCGACGCGCCACGCGAAATCACCAGCGGTGGCGCCGATATTCACCGCTTCCCGCGTGGCCCCAACCCGGGCACGTTTCTGCATGGCTTGCTTGAATGGGCGGGCGCCGAAGGTTTTGCGGTTACCCGCGAAGCGCTGGAGGATGCGATTGCCCGGCGCTGCAACCTGCGCGGCTGGCAAGGCTGGATCACCACCCTGACTGACTGGCTGCAGCATTTGCTCAAGTCGCCTTTGCCGATCGCTGGCGGGCAACCGCCGGTGGTTTTCGAGCAACTGAAGCAATACCGCGTCGAGATGGAATTCTGGTTCGCCAGCCACAAGGTCGACGTGCTCAAACTCGACGAGCAAGTGCGCCAGCACACCCACAATGGCGTCGCCCGCGTGGCGGCGGAGCCAGTGCAACTCAACGGCATGTTCAAGGGTTTTATCGACTTGACCTTCGAGCACGCTGGCCGTTATTACGTCGCCGATTACAAATCCAATTGGCTCGGCGTCGATGATCAGGCCTACACCGTGCAGGCCATGGAGCAGTCGATCCTCGACAACCGTTACGACCTGCAATATGTGCTGTATCTGTTGGCATTGCATCGCCAGTTGAAGGCGCGGTTGGCGGATTACGATTACGACCGGCATGTCGGTGGGGCGCTGTATCTGTTCCTGCGCGGGACGCGTGCTGAGAGTCGCGGGGTGTACTTCGTGCGTCCGCCACGGGAATTGATCGAACGCCTCGACCGGATGTTCCAGGGCAAACCCGAACCCAAGTCCGAACCCGCCTGGGAACAGGGAGTCCTGCTATGAGCCGAACATTCGCCGATCTGCTGCCGACACCACTGGAAGCGGACAGCCTGTCGAAACTCTCGCCGCTGACCCGCGCCGATGATTTGCTGTTGTTGCTGAGCCGTTGGGTCGAGCGCGGCTGGCTGCGTGCGCTTGACCGGGCCTTTGTCGCCTTCCTGCACGAACTCGAGCCCGAGACCGATCCGCTGGTGCTGCTCGCCGCGGCGCTGACCAGCCACCAGCTCGGCCATGGTCATGTGTGTCTGGACCTGTTCGAGACCCTCAAGGCGCCGGATTTTGCACTGTCGCTGCCGCCGGAAGGCGATGTGCAGGGCGGTGTTTTGTTGCTGCCTTCGCAACTTCTCGAAACGCTGGACGAGGTCCGTTGGTGCAAAGTGCTGGCAAGCAGCTCGCTGGTGGCCCTGGCCGCTGACGCGAGGGATACGGCGCACACACGTCCCTTGGTGCTGTCCTCGAAACGCCTTTACTTGCGCCGGTACTGGACGTACGAGCGCCGCATCGATGCCGCGTTGCGCCAGCGGCTGATGCAGCAGGAACCGACGCCAGATCATCTGCCCCAGCGTCTGAATGAATTGTTCGGCGGCGCGGAATCTGCGGCTGTCATCGACTGGCAAAAACTCGCCTGTGCACTCGCCACGCGCAGCGCCTTCAGCATCATCACCGGCGGCCCGGGCACCGGCAAAACCACCACGGTGGTGCGTTTGCTCGCGTTGCTGCAGGCACCGGCCGTAGAGGCTGGCCATCCGTTGCGCATTCGTCTGGCCGCACCGACTGGCAAAGCCGCTGCGCGCCTGACCGAGTCGATCAGCCAGCAAGTGCAATCGCTGCAAGTCGCCGAAGCGGTGCGCGCGGCTATCCCCAGTGATGTCACCACCGTGCACCGTCTGCTCGGTAGTCGACCGGGGACCCGACACTTCCGTCACCATGCCGGTAACCGCTTGCCGCTGGATGTGCTGGTGGTCGACGAAGCCTCGATGATCGACCTGGAAATGATGGCCAATTTGCTCGATGCGATGCCGGCCCATGCTCGGCTGGTATTGCTGGGCGACAAGGATCAGTTGGCCTCGGTCGAGGCCGGTGCGGTGTTGGGCGATCTGTGTCGTGACGCCGAGGGCGGTTGGTACAGCCCGCAGACGCGCCAATGGCTGGAGTCGGTCAGCGGCGAGTCGTTGCAAGGCAGCGGTTTGCATGAAGACCGCGACGGCGCGCATCCGCTGGCGCAACAGGTGGTGATGCTGCGTCACTCGCGCCGCTTCGGCGAGGGCAGCGGCATCGGTCAGCTTGCGCGACGGGTCAACCAGCAATCGGCCGACGAGGCGCGCCAGTTGCTCGCTACCGGTGGCTATGAAGACGTGTATTCGCTGCCGCTCAAGGGTGAGCATGATCACAAGCTTGAACGCCTGTTGCTCGAAGGTCATGGCAACGGCCCGCAAGGTTACCGCCATTACCTGAGCGTCCTGCGCGACCAGCGTCCACCGTCGACGCGGCCACTTGAGCATGCGGACTGGACCGATTGGGCCCGGGAAGTCCTGCAGGCGTTCGATACGTTCCAGTTGTTGTGCGCCGTGCGCAAAGGCCCATGGGGCGTTGAAGGCTTGAACCAGCGCATCACCGCCGCGTTGCTCAAGGCGCGGCTGATCGAGAGCGATCAGCAGTGGTATGAAGGTCGGCCGGTGCTGATGACACGCAATGACTATGGTCTGGGCCTGATGAACGGCGACATTGGCATCGCCCTGAAACTGCCCGAGCGCGACGGGCCAGATATCGGCAAAACGGTTCTGCGCGTGGCCTTCCCGCGTAACGATGGTCAGGGCGGCGTGCGCTTCGTGTTGCCGAGTCGACTCAATGACGTCGAAACCGTGTATGCCATGACGGTGCACAAATCCCAGGGCTCGGAGTTCGCGCACACGGCGCTGATCCTGCCGGATGCGCTGAACCCCGTACTCACCAAAGAGCTGATCTACACCGGTATCACTCGCGCCCGGTACTGGTTCACCTTGATCGAGCCGCGTGCCGGCGTGTTCGAGGAGGCGGTGCAGCGCAAGGTCAAGCGTCTGAGCGGGCTGATGCTGGAACTGGAGGAGGTCACCGAGCCTCGGGAATGAAGCGCTGAATGATCGGCAACGATTGCTGACCAACCGGTCAGGGGCAGGCGCCTCGCTGGCGTTTCGACGCTGTGCTATCGTTGCGGCATCATTTCGTTACGCTCCAAGAGAATCCCTGCATGAAGGTCGCCGTCCGGACGACAGAGCGTGTGGTTGCCTGCCAACGCGCCTTGCTGATCGTTTTGCTCTGGTTGTTGACGGGCAGCGCCCTCGCACAAGCGCAAACCGGGCCGGCCGAGCAACGGGCCAAAGCGGTAACGCAGGTGGTCCTTGGCATCCTCAGTTATGCACGCTGGCCAGTGGAGCCCGCGCAGTTGCGCCTGTGCATCGTCGGCCCCACCGAATACACCGATGACCTGGTCAAAGGCGCTACACAAGCCAGTGGCCGGCCGGTGGCGGTGCGTCGTCTGCTGGCGAACACCCCGTCCATCGTCAACGAGTGCGACGCGGTGTACATCGGCAAGCTCACCGCCGATGAACGCAGTCGCCTGTTCGCATCGTTGATCGGGCATCCGGTGCTGAGCATCAGCGAAGCGGACGATCAATGCACGGTCGGCAGTCTGTTTTGCCTGCGCGTCGGCGATGAGCAGGTGTCGTTCGAGGTCAATCTCGACTCAGTGGCTCGCAGCGGCGTGCGCATTCACCCCAGCGTGTTGCAGTTGTCCCGTCGCAAAGCGGCGGCGCCATGAAGCTGTTCAGTTGGAAGGCTCGCCCGACCCTGGGCTCGGTCATTGGCCGTGGGCATTTGATCGTCGCGCTGGTAGCAGTGGCGATGGCCAGTGTTTCGCTGACCTTGCTGGGCGTGCTGGCGCTGCGGGTGTATGCCGATCACAACCTGCACTTGATCGCCCGTTCGATCAGCTACACCGTCGAAGCAGCCGTGGTGTTCAACGACAAAGCGGCGGCAACCGAGGCGCTGGCGATCATCGCCGCCAGCGAGGAAGTGGCGGATGCCCGAGTGCTGGACGCGCAGGGCCAATTGATTGCGCAATGGCAGCGCCCTGAAACCGGCTTGTTCTCCGAGCTGGAAATGCGGATCGCCCGCGCGATTCTGGAGAAACCGGTCAGCCTGCCGATCGAACATCAGGACCGTGAAATCGGTCGCGTCCTGCTCATCGGTCACGGCGGCAGCCTGATGCGTTTTCTGCTCAGCGGCCTGGCCGGGATTGTGCTGTGCACCGCGATCAGCGCCTGGGTCGCGCTCTATCTGGCGCGACGGCAGCTGCGCGCAATCATTGGTCCATTGCACAGCCTCGCCTCCGTCGCTCACGCCGCCCGCAGCGAACGCGCACTGGATCGGCGCGTGCCGCCGGCGCAAATCGCCGAACTGGATAATCTGGGCAACGACTTCAATGCCTTGCTCGGCGAGCTTGAGTCGTGGCAAACCCACCTGCAAAACGAAAACGAAACCCTCGCCCACCAAGCGACCCACGACAGCCTCACCGGGTTGCCCAACCGCGCGTTTTTCGAAGGCCGCTTGATCCGCGCCTTGCGCAACGGCAAAAAACACGACGAGCGGATTGCCGTGCTGTTTCTCGACAGCGACCGCTTCAAAGGCATCAACGATAACTTCGGCCATGCCTCGGGTGACGCAGTGCTGGTGGCGATTGCCAATCGGGTGCGAGCGCAATTGCGCGAGGACGATCTGGTCGCGCGTTTGGGCGGCGACGAGTTCGCCGTGCTGCTCGCGCCGCTGCACACCGTTGAAGACGCTGAGCACATCGCTGACAAGATCCTCGCCAGCATGGACATGCCGATCACCCTGCCGGGCGACACCAGTGTGGTGACCTCGCTCAGTATCGGCATCGCCGTCTACCCCGATCATGGTGCCACGCCGGGCACCTTGCTTAACGCAGCCGACGCGGCGATGTATCAGGCCAAGCGCCTGTCACGCGGCGCGCAATTCACGGCCGGGTCGGAGCGCCCGGTTGATTCCGTTCACACCAGGAGCTGATGTCTGTGTTCACTCTTCCCGTTCGACTTTTTTCCGCATTGCTGTTGATCGCCGCGCTGACGCTGAGCGGTTGCCAGACCGCCCCGCAGAAGGGCCTGACACCGGCGCAGGTTGCTGTGCTCAAACAGCAGGGTTTCGAGTTGACCGACGACGGCTGGGAGTTCGGCCTGTCGGGCAAAGTGCTGTTTGGCAGCGATGTCGAAAGCCTGAACGCACCCAGTACGGAAATCGTCGAACGCATCGGCAAGGCACTGCTCGGCGTGGGTATCGAGCGGGTGCGCGTCGATGGCCACACCGATGCGTCGGGCAAGGAAACCTACAATCAGCAACTGTCCCTGCGCCGGGCCAAGAGCGTCGCCAACGTCCTCGGCACGGTCGGCATGAAGCAGGAAAACATCCAGCTGCAAGGCCTCGGCAGCAGCGAACCGGTAGCCTCAAACGACACCGCAGCGGGACGTACGGAAAACCGCCGGGTGTCGATTGTGGTCAGCGCCGACTAATCGGCAAAGCGCATCTCCCGCGTTTCCCCCATCAACAACGCCTGATTGCGCTCAGTCACCTCACGGATGTAATCCCACAACAAGGTGATCCGCTTCAACTTGCGCAGATCCTCCCGGCAGTACATCCAGAACTGCCGGGTGATGTCGACTTCCTCCGGCAACACCGGCAGTAAACGCGGGTCCTGGGCGGCGAGGAAGCACGGCAGGATCGCCAGCGAGCGCCCCTGCTGCGCGGCAACGTATTGAGCGATCACGCTAGTGCTGCGCAAATGTGCGCTGGCGCCGGGCAGCACGTTGGCCAGGTAAAGCAGCTCTGAGCTGAACGCCAGGTCGTCCACATAACTGATGAATTGATGCTTGCTCAAGTCGGCCGGGCGGCGGATTGGTGGGTGTTTGTCGAGATAATCCTGGGTTGCGTACAGCTGCAAACGGTAGTCGCAGAGTTTGCAGCAGACGTACGGCCCATGCTCCGGCCGTTCGAGGGCGATGACGATGTCGGCCTCGCGCTTGGACAGGCTGATGAAGTGCGGCAGCGGCAAGATGTCCACCGAAATTGCCGGGTAGGCGTCGACGAAATGACTCAGTTGCGGGGTGATGAAAAAACTGCCGAAGCCTTCGGTGCAGCCCATGCGCACGTGCCCTGACAGCGCCACGCCCGAGCCGGAAACCTGCTCGCAGGCCATGTGCAACGTGCTTTCGATCGACTCGGCATAACCGAGCAAGCGCTGGCCTTCGGTGGTCAGGACGAAGCCGCTGGTGCGGGACTTTTCGAACAGCAATGTGCCCAGCGCCGCTTCCAGCGAACTGATCCGTCGCGACACCGTGGTGTAGTCGACAGCCAGGCGTTTGGCAGCGGTGCTGGCCTTGCGAGTGCGGGCGACTTCGAGGAAAAACTTCAGGTCGTCCCAGTTCAGCGAGCCTAGCGAGGTGATGTTTTTTTGCATGATGGACGGGCTTATATGTGCGTTCTTATTAGAAGTTTGCACATCTATACTCCAAAAACCGTCCGACAACCATTCTGGACACACGCCTCATCTCAAGGCGAACCTCTCGCCTTGGCTCCTACGATAAAAACAAGTTCTGGAGACCAGCATGAACGCATCGCTTACGCCCAACGACACCACGCTGCAAAAGGTCAAACTGCTGATCGACGGCGAATGGGTCGAGTCGCAGACCACCGAGTGGCACGACATCGTCAACCCGGCGACCCAGCAAGTGCTGGCCAGGGTTCCGTTCGCCACCGCCGCTGAGGTCGATGCCGCTGTCAGCGCCGCCCAGCGCGCATTCCAGACCTGGAAACTGACCCCGATCGGCGCGCGGATGCGCATCATGCTCAAGCTCCAGGCGCTGATTCGTGAGCACTCCAAACGCATCGCCGTCGTGTTGAGCGCCGAGCAGGGCAAAACCATTGCCGACGCCGAGGGCGATATTTTCCGCGGCCTGGAAGTGGTCGAGCACGCTTGCTCGATCGGCACCCTGCAAATGGGCGAGTTCGCCGAAAACGTCGCCGGCGGTGTCGACACCTACACCCTGCGCCAGCCGATCGGCGTCTGCGCCGGCATCACCCCGTTCAACTTCCCGGCGATGATTCCGCTGTGGATGTTCCCGATGGCGATCGCCTGCGGCAACACCTTCGTGCTCAAGCCTTCGGAGCAGGATCCGCTGTCGACCATGCTGCTGGTGGAGCTGGCGATCGAGGCGGGCGTTCCGGCGGGCGTGCTCAACGTCGTTCACGGCGGCAAGGATGTGGTCGATGGCCTGTGTACGCACAAGGACATCAAAGCCGTGTCGTTCGTCGGTTCGACTGCCGTCGGCACTCATGTTTATGACCTGGCCGGCAAACATGGCAAGCGCGTGCAGTCGATGATGGGCGCGAAAAACCACGCTGTGGTGCTGCCGGATGCCAATCGCGAGCAAGCGCTGAATGCCTTGGTCGGCGCCGGTTTCGGTGCCGCCGGACAACGCTGCATGGCCACGTCGGTGGTGGTGCTGGTGGGCGCGGCAAAACAGTGGCTGCCGGATCTGAAAGCGCTGGCGCAGAAACTCAAGGTCAACGCCGGCAGCGAGCCGGGCACCGATGTCGGTCCGGTGATCTCGAAAAAGGCCAAGGCGCGGATCCTCGAACTGATCGAAAGCGGCATCAAGGAAGGCGCCAAGCTCGAACTGGACGGTCGCGACATCAGCGTGCCGGGTTACGAGCAAGGCAACTTTGTCGGCCCGACCCTGTTCTCGGGCGTGACCACCGACATGCAGATCTACACCCAGGAAATTTTCGGCCCGGTGCTGGTGGTGCTGGAAGTCGACACCCTCGATCAGGCGATTGCGCTGGTCAATGCCAACCCGTTCGGCAACGGCACCGGCCTGTTCACCCAGAGCGGTGCGGCGGCGCGCAAATTCCAGACTGAAATCGACGTCGGTCAGGTCGGTATCAACATTCCGATTCCGGTGCCAGTGCCGTTCTTCAGCTTCACTGGTTCGCGCGGTTCGAAACTCGGCGATCTCGGCCCGTACGGCAAGCAAGTGGTGCAGTTCTACACCCAGACCAAAACGGTCACGGCGCGCTGGTTCGATGACGACAGCGTCAACGACGGCGTGAACACCACCATCAACCTGCGCTGAGGATCCGATCATGAAAATCGCATTTATCGGGCTGGGCAACATGGGCGCGCCGATGGCGCGCAACCTGATCAAGGCTGGCCACTCGCTGAACCTGGTCGACCTGAACAAAACCGTGCTGGCGGAACTGGAGCAACTGGGCGGCACCATTCGCGCTTCGGCGCGCGAGGCGGCGGAAGATGCCGAACTGGTGATCACCATGCTCCCGGCCGCGGTGCACGTGCGCAGTGTCTGGCTGGGGGAAGAGGGCGTGCTCGCCGGCATTCGCCAAGGCGTGCCGGCGGTGGATTGCAGCACGATCGATCCGCAGACCGCCCGCGACGTCGCATCGGCTGCCGCGAAGCAAGGCGTGGCGATGGCCGATGCGCCGGTCTCCGGCGGAACTGGCGGAGCGACGGCCGGGACCCTGACCTTTATGGTCGGCGCCACTCCGGAGCTGTTCGCCACCCTGCAACCGGTGCTGGCGCAGATGGGCCGCAACATTGTGCATTGCGGTGAAGTCGGCACCGGCCAGATCGCCAAGATCTGCAACAACCTGCTGCTGGCGATCTCGATGGTCGGCGTCAGTGAAGCGATGGCTTTGGGCGACGCGCTGGGGATCGACACCGGCGTACTGGCCGGCATCATCAACAGCTCGACCGGGCGCTGCTGGAGTTCGGAGATGTACAACCCGTGGCCGGGCATCGTCGAAACGGCCCCGGCCTCGCGCGGATATACCGGCGGTTTCGGTGCGGAGCTGATGCTCAAGGATCTCGGTCTGGCGACGGAAGCAGCGCGGCAAGCGCACCAACCGGTGGTGCTCGGCGCGGTGGCGCAGCAGTTGTATCAGGCGATGAGTCAGCGCGGTGAAGGCGGAAAAGATTTCTCGGCGATCATCAACAGCTATCGCAAGCCGCAGTAACTGTTCAAAAAACTGAGGTGAAAGGGGTTTTTGTGGCGAGGGAGCGTGCTTCCGCTAGTCTGCGCAGCAGACCTGACCACGGCAAATGAGGTTCTTCAGAAAAACCGCATTTGCTGAAGTTACGTCTGCTGCGCAGCCGAGCGGGAGCAAGCTCCCTCTCCACGAGTGATCTCACGGCTTTTTGTACCGCCATCATCAATAGCTATCGCAAGCCGCAGTAACT
>NZ_QETJ01000119.1:0-15537 GCF_003105095.1 Pseudomonas sp. NDM
TTGCTCCCGCTCGGCTGCGCAGCAGTCGTCAAACCGGCCGAAGTGATTCTCCTGAAGGAATCGGATTGCCGGGTTTGGGGGCGCTGCGCACCCCAGCGGGAGCAAGCTCCCTCGCCACGGTTTCTCGCCTTGCCTGGATTGGTCACCTGATCTTCCCGCATTGGCCGTTTGACCCGGCCCGCAGGAGCAACAGCTTTCCCATCGTCTAGCACACACCTGTGGGAGGGAGCTTGCTCCCTCGCCACGGTTTCTCGTCTTGCCTGGATTGGTCACCTGATCTTCCCGAATATTGGCCGTTTGAACCTGCCCCTTTGCGGCCTACTGTGATTACACCTCAACCCTCACAGGTAACCCGCCATGAAAGCCCTGCCCTTCTTCGCCGCTGCCCTCGCCTTCACCCTGTCCGCATCGGCGATGGCCCACGATCCGTCCGAGAAAATCACCGTCCTGCAGGAACAACTGCTGAAAAACGCCCCCGGCAAGAAAGCCATGATGATCGAAGTCGACTACAAACCCGGCCAGTCCTCGATCGCCCATAAACACGAAGGCACCGCGATGGCCTACGTGCTGGATGGCGAAATAATTTCCCAAGTGAAGGGCGAACAGGCGATCACCTACAAGAAGGGCCAGTTCTGGTACGAGCCGGCCGGCTCCGAGCATCTGGTGTCGAAAAACGCCAGCTCGACCAAGCCTGCCAAGTTGCTGGTGTTCATGGTGCTGGCGCCGGATGAGCAGGTGCTTATCCCGTTGGAAAACTGATGGCCGGGTGATCAGCCATACATCAGCAGGAGGATGTACAGGTGGCGGCGTTGCAGGAGTGAGCCTGCTTTCGCCTTCCGCTGCGCCGATGCGTTCTGAATAACGGACAAGAAAAAGCCCCGCCTCTTTCGAGAGCGGGGCTTTTTCATTCAGCCACTACTTACGCCAGTTCAAGCTCGGCATTCGCGGTGGCAGCAGGCACGATCGCTTGCCCGCTCAACGCCAGATCCAGCAGTTCACGGTTGGCCACTGCGTACATGGCGTAGTCCGTGCCGCTAGCCGCGCGGATTTCCACCAGCATGGCGCGCCAGCGCTCGATCATGCTTTCGTGCTGGGCCATCCACAGTGCCAGGCGTGCTTCCACGTCCTGGGAACCGTCGCCCTGTTGCAGGACGGAGATGGTGATCGCCCGCTGCTGCCAGTCGACGTCATCACGGAACGCTTCACGGGCCAGGGCCTGCCAGTTGTTTTCCACCGGCAGCGCGCTGATCTGTTGCAGGTACCAGGTGATGTCCAGCGCAGAGCCGACGGCGAAGTAGGCCTTGGCCACTTCGGCCGGGTTCTGCCCGGTGACGTCGGCCGCTTCGATGATCGGCAGCAGCGTGTACAGGTGCGAAGTGCCCGCAACCATACGCGCCAGCAATTCCGGCACACCGGCTTCGACGTAGGCCTGATAGCGCGACTGCCAGTTCTCGCGGATTTCGCCGCTGAGCAGTTCGTCGAGTTTCAGGCCCAGTTCTTTCAGGTGCGGACCGAAATGCGCGACGTCACGGGCAGCGTTCTGCTCGTTGCGACGGGCACGCAGGAACCAGCGGGTGGCACGGCGCCCCAGACGCATCAACTCGTCCATCAGCTCCAGTTGCACGTCAGCGGAAACCTGGTAGTCCAGCGCTTCGATCTGACGGAACCAGTGCGGGAGGTGGAAGATGTCACGCACGATCACGTAAGCGCCAGCCACGTTCGCCGGGCTCATGCCGGTCGACTCTTTGAGTCGTTGCACGAAGGTGATGCCCATGTGGTTGACCAGATCGTTGGCGATCTGGGTGCTGACGATCTCGCGCTTCAGACGGTGACGACGCATGGCTTCGGAGAACTTGCTGACCAGGGTCGGCGGGAACGCCGTTTCCATGTCGCGGGTCAGGTAGTCGTCGTCCGGCACCAGCGAACCGAGCAGCTGCTCTTTCAAGTCGATCTTGCTGTAGGAAATCAGCACCGACAGCTCAGGACGAGTCAGGCCGTGGCCCTCCGCGACGCGCTCGGTCAGTTGCTCTTCGGTCGGCAGGAACTCGATGGCGCGATCCAGCTTGCCACGGCCTTCCAGATCGCTCATCAGACGCTTGTACTCAGCGATGCGCGCGTAAGCACGGCGCGCCGCCAGGGACAGGGCCTGAGTCTGCTTGTAGTTGTTGCCCAGCACCAGATTGCCGACTTCGTCGGTCATGCTCGCCAGCAACTGATTGCGTTGCTTGTCGGTCATGTCACCGGCCTGAACCACTTCGTTCAGCAGGATCTTGATATTCACTTCGTGGTCGGAGCAGTCCACGCCACCGGCGTTGTCGATGAAGTCGGTGTTGGAACCGCCGCCATTGAGACCGAATTCCACACGACCCAGTTGGGTCATGCCGAGGTTACCGCCCTCGCCCACGACTTTGCAGCGCAGCTCGTTGCCGTTCACGCGCAGCGCGTCGTTAGCCTTGTCGCCGACATCGGCGTGGCTTTCGGTGCTGGCCTTGACGTAGGTGCCGATACCGCCGTTCCACAACAGATCCACCGGCGCCTTGAGCAAGGCATTGAGCAGTTCGGTCGGGGTCAGCTTGTCAGCCTGGATGTCGAAGCGTTCTTTCATCTGCGGCGAGATCGCGATGCTCTTCGCGCTGCGCGAGAAGATACCGCCACCTTCGGACATGATGCTGGTGTCGTAATCGGTCCAGGCCGAACGCGGCAGGTCGAACAGACGCTGACGCTCGACGAAGCTGGTCGCCGGGTTCGGGTTCGGGTCGATGAAGATGTGCATGTGGTTGAACGCAGCGACCAGTTGCAGCTTGTCGGACATCAACAGGCCGTTACCGAACACGTCGCCGGCCATGTCGCCGACGCCAACCACGGTGATGCTGTCTTCCTGGACATTGATGCCGCGCTCGCGGAAGTGGCGCTGTACGCCGACCCACGCGCCCTTGGCGGTGATGCCCATTTTCTTGTGGTCGTAACCGGCCGAACCACCGGATGCAAACGCGTCACCCAGCCAGAAGCCGTAGTCGATGGCGATGCCGTTGGCGATATCGGAGAAGGTTGCAGTGCCCTTGTCCGCTGCGACCACCAGGTACGGGTCATCGTCGTCATGACGCACGACATTGACCGGCGGCACCAGCGCGCCGTCCTTGAGGTTGTCGGTGATGTCCAGCAGGCCGGAAATGAAGATGCGGTAGCAGGCGATGCCCTCGGCCGCGATCTCGTCACGGCTGCCGCCCAGTGGCAGGCGACGAGGCAGGAAGCCGCCCTTCGCGCCCACCGGCACGATGACCGAGTTCTTCACTTGCTGGGCTTTTACCAGGCCGAGGACTTCGGTACGGAAGTCTTCTTCACGATCGGACCAGCGCAGACCGCCGCGAGCGACGTTGCCGAAGCGCAGGTGCACGCCTTCAACGCGTGGCGAGTAGACGAAGATTTCGAACTTCGGCACTGGCTTCGGCAGTTCAGGGATTGCATGCGGGTTGAACTTGAAGCTGAAGTACGACTTGTTCTGGCCGTTGGCATCCGTCTGATAGAAGTTGGTGCGCAGGGTGGCTTTGATCAGGTCGAGGTAACGACGCAGGATGCGGTCTTCGTTGAGCACCTGAACATCGTCCAGTGCGGTCAGAATCGCTTGTTCCAGACGCAGCTGCTTGTCTTCCAGATCATCGCTGCCGAGCTTGCGCGCCAGGTAGAAACGGGTCTTGAACAACCGGGTCAGTTCGCGAGCGATGTCGGTGTGGTTGTTCAACGTGCTGGCGATGTAACCCAGGTCGAAGCCCAGACGAATCTGCTTCAGGTAACGGGCGTAGGCACGCAGCAGCGCAACGTCGCGCCATGGCAGACCGGCGGTCAGCACCAGACGGTTGAACGCATCGTTCTCGGCATCGCCACGCACGATGTGCACGAACGCGTCCTGCAGGGTGTCGTTGAGTTGCTGGATGTCGAGGTCCAGACCTTCGGCGGCGGTGAAGGCGAAATCGTGAATCCAGAATTCGCGGCCGTTGGTGTGGCGCAGGCGATACGGGAATTCACCCAGTACGCGCAGGCCGAGGTTTTCCAGAATCGGCAGGACGTCGGACAGCGCCAGCGGCGTGTCGGCGTGATACAGCTTGCAATGCAGCTCGCGCTGGCCGGAGACCTGGCCCAGCGGCTGGTAGAAGCTCATCACCAGCGGATTCTTTTCGTTGAGGCTCAGCAGGTGCTGCATGTCGACCACGGCCGAATGCGCCGCGAAGCGCTCGCGGTAACCGGCCGGGAAGCCTTTCGGGAAGTCGGCCAGCACGTTGGTGCCATGGGCTTCGCCGAAGCTTTCGACGGTCAGTGCGGCGTAGTCGTCCTGCCAGCTGCGGCAGGCCTGGACCACTTCTTTTTCCAGCAGCACCGGGTCGATGTCGAGGCGGTTCTTCGGATCGACGCGCAGAATCAGCTGCACGCGGGCCAGAACCGACTCGGAGAAGAACGTCCAGAATTCGCAGTCAGAGGCTTTCAAGCGCTCCATCAGCACTTGCTGGATCTTCTGGCGGACTTCGGTGGAATAGATGTCGCGCGGCACATAGGCCAGGCAGTAGCAGAAGCGACCGTACGGGTCTTTGCGCAGGAACACGCGGATCTTGTTGCGTTCCTGAATCTGCACGATCGACATCACGGTGGTGAACAGTTCGTCGACCGGGGTCTGGAACAGGTCGTCACGCGGCAGCACTTCGAGCACCTGCGCCAGTTCCTTGCCCAGGTGAGCCTTGGACTGGAAGCCCGAGCGGCGCTCGATTTCTTCGACCTTGCGGCGGATGAACGGGATGACCCGCACGCTCTCGCCATACACCGACGAGGTGTACAGGCCCATGAAGCGGTGTTCCTTGATGACTTTGCCGTCGGCGTCGATTTCACGGATCGACACGTAGTCCGGGTAGGCCGGACGGTGCACACGGCTCGGGTGCGCGGCCTTGGCGAACGACAGCAGGGTCGGTTCGCGCAGATAGGCCACGGCGTAGTCTTCGATGCGCAGGTCTTCGTAGGTCAGGCCGGTGCGCAGCAGTTTGGTCAGGCCGAGGAAGGAGTTCTGGTCGTACTCGATGTGGCCGCCATCGGCCTGATCTGTGACCACGAACTCTTCGTAGCCGAGGAAGGTGAAGTGGTTGCCCACCAGCCATTCCAGGAAGCTTTTGACTTCGTTCTTCTCGTCGGCATCAACCGGATAAGCGCTGTTGTCGAGACGGGTGAGGATGTCCTGCACCTTGGCTTTCATCGGCTCGAAGTCAGCAACGGCGACGCGCACTTCACCGAGCACCTGCTCAAGCTCTTTGCTCAGCACGTTCAGCTCGGCCGCGTTGGCGCAACGGTCGATCTCCAGGTACATCAGCGATTCGTGCAGCACGCCTTCGCCGGTGCTGCCTTTTGGCAGGATTTCCAGCAATTCGCCCTTGCTGCCACGACGTACGCTGAGCACGGTGGTCTGCAAGGTGTGAATGCTGTAGCCGCGACGGTTCAGCTCGGTGCGCACCGAGTCGACCAGAAATGGCAGGTCGTGGTGCAGCACTTCGACCGCGGTGTGGGTCGACTGCCAGCCGTGGCGTTCGTAATCGGGGTTGTAGACACGCACTTGCGGTTGCGCGTGATCGAAGCGCTCAAGCAGGCGCCACGCAGAGAGAGTACAGCCAGCGAGGTCGGAGAGGCGACGTTGAGTCAGCTCGTCCAGGGAAATGATGCCGAAGAATTGTTCAGCGAACAGCGCCACTTGTGGCAGTGCCTGTTCACTGATGTGCTGCGCCAGTGCCGCTTGCAGTTGGTGCTGGAAGTCGGCTTTGCTGGCTGCGGTGAAGAACGCCATCTGTGGTACTCCGCTTAAGCTTGTTATTGATGGAAAGCGTCGCGTGCAACAGCCCTTTCGGGCCTCGTGTCGCCCTGTTCCTGATTCTCGGGCAGAGGAAACAGGGAGACAGGTGGGTGAAGCTGGACGGGACACTCAGGTCACATTCACCTTCCATGAATGAGCATCTGCAAAAGCGACTGCCAGCGCCGCCAGCAATGCCTTTACGGGTGCTCATCCGTTGCGCAGCTTAATGGGTGCGACAATGTGTCTGCTTGCGGTGCTGCGACATATTCGGTCATTGGCACGTAAATGCAGGGTTTCGCCTGCTTCAACACTAGCAGGCGTGGGCTGAAACGCAGGCTCTAAACCCCGGTTTCACGGGACTTTCGTGCCAGTACGGTCGCCCGGAACGTTACATATCCGGAAACGAAAACGCCCAAGGCCCTTTTATCGACCCTGAGCGTGGCATCCGGTTCAGCGCCAGCGGATGACGCGGATCAGTCTGGCAGCTCCTCAAAGGCTCTGAATTTGCTCACCGTGGCGCAGTCGTAGCACATCGTTTGCAGGATCTGCTTGTCCATGCTGGCGTCGATGTTGCTCGAATCACATTCGCGACAGAACAGGCGCAGATGGCTGAGCAAGTCGCTGTCGAACGCTACGGCGCTGAAGAATTGCGGGACCAGTTCGTCACGCCAGTACATGCCCGGCGATTTGGAAAACCCGGCGCCACTGTCCTTGAGCACGACGTCGTAAAGCAACCGCTGCAAGGCCGTTTGCGGCACCCGCGCATCGCGATGGGCATTCTTGCGCCAGTTGCGCGCCAGCGCGTCCTGCGCCGTGCCCAGCATGTTGCGTGGAATGGTGTTGGAGGCGTGACTGCGCCCTTTGGAATTGCCGGTGGCATAGAAATGCGCGGCGTTTCTCACTGCCAGCCGGGCGAAGTAATAGAGCTGGCTGACCGAAAAGTCCTGCAGCAACTGCCCGACCACCTCCTCGGCGCGGGCTTCGGCCGTGAAGGCGAAGTCCACTTCATGGGCCAACACACGGATGTATTGAATGGACTCTTCGCGGGCCAGACTGAAAACCAGCGAATAGATTTCGCTTTTCCAGGCAGCTTGTACGCTGCCTGACAACTCCTGATACAGCATCAGGTACAGATTCTCTCGGGTACTGCGCGCGGCGCCGTCGAGCGTGACGTTGGGCAGCCAACGCACCGCGCTGTACTCGCGAATGCTGCAGCCCTCACTGCGATCGAACGCGTTGATGTCGGAATCGGTGGAAACCGCCAGCACCCCGGCTTCATGCAGGCTTTTGAGCAACTCTTCTCGAGTCTCATAAGTCTGGGCGAGCAGTTCCTCTCTGGATGGCGCATTCAGCGGCGCAATCCATTCAACGTTGGCGCCATAGCCGTCATCCAGCAAGGCGAGCAACGTCAACTTCTGCACAAACCCCAGATTGGCGTAAGGCACTGCAGGTTTTCGCGCGGCATATCGCGCCTCCAGCTCCAAACGGTCCCGCGCGGCCCGGGCCGCCAGTTGCTGCTGGCGCAACTTGAAGCATTCCTTGCAGTTGCACGTGGTGTGGCGGCGATTGGCGCCGGTCACGCTGTGCTGGTGTTCACAGCGTACGCATTTGAAGGTACTGCGCAGCGAAAGCGGCGTGCCTCTGGCGTGTCGTCGCACCCACATCGGCAATTCGCAATAGGGGCAGGTGAGGTCTGCACTGACAATCGGTGGCAGAACCCTGAGCAGACTGCGCACCGTAGAAGGAATCTGGAACTCCTCCATCAGTTGTGCAGTTTTCTCGCCTTCCAGATAGCGCTTGTAGATCTCCTCGATCTGCTCATCGGACAAGTGGCGGATTTCTTCGGCGCGTTCGAAATATTGGGTCATGGCAAAGGTCCTTTTTGGGGTTTGGGTAACGCACTCCATTGCGCAAGAGTGGCGAAACTACCGATAAAAAGGTGGCTATCACAAGCGAAAAATCGCAATTACGCCCGAATTTTGCGCATCCGGTAATTGCCTTACGCTGACGTCGGATTTCCCCTTCTCGCTACTCGGAAGTGGGCGACGGAAATGTCCTGCTTTGCCACTTTTTGCCGATGCAGGCAGCGCGAATGAGCAGAGACTGGCAAAATCGCGCCTTCGAACAGGTTTAACGCCGCCACTGCCCAGGATTTACCCCATGCAAATGACCACCGCCCTACTGATCGTCAACCCGTGCGACGACGAAGAAGACAACATGGCCATGCTCTGCTGCCACAGCGACAAGGGTGAGATGTTCCTGATGAGCCGTTATCCGGATGAGGATGAGCTGGAGATCACCCTGGATGGCGAGCCTTCGACGCTGGACGGGGTAAAGGTCACGCTGACTTCGAATCTGCTGAAGATCGAAATCGCTGCGGCGGATGCCGATGCGTTGAATGGGGACGACGTGCTGGAGATCAGCTTTAACCCGGATATGGTGGATATGGATGAGGTTGTCGAGACGCTGAAGAATATTCTCGATGGGACAGGGACATTCATCAGCGAGGTTTGATGGTGTCCGGGCTGGCCCTATCGCGAGCAGGCTCGCTCCCACAGTACGGTGTACGACGATCCCTTGTAGGAGTGAGCCTGCTCGCGATAGGGCCAGAACTGCCGCCCGATGAATTTCCTGCTGACGAAAGATCAAAAAAGATCGCAGTCTTCGGCAGCTCCTGCAGGTGATCGTATTCCAACCGGGAAGCTGCCAAAAGCCGCGATCTTTTGCTGTTTTGCACAAAATGCCGTTAGTCGCCGCCCCCCGCGATGGATTAAAGTAACGCCCCCAGCCCCGGCGTTATCCGAACGCCCTGGCCACTCCTTTTCCAGGAACAGTCACCGATGGAACATCGTGAAGCGCTGCTGGCGCTGCGAACCTTTCTTTCAACGCAGATTCTCGGCCAGGAAAAACTCATCGAGCGCTTGCTCATCGCCCTGCTCGCCGACGGCCACATGCTGGTCGAGGGCGCTCCCGGTCTGGCCAAGACCAAAGCGATCAAAGAACTCGCCGAGGGCATCGAAGCCCAGTTCCATCGTATTCAGTTCACCCCCGACCTGCTGCCGGCCGACATCACCGGCACCGAGATCTACCGCCCGGAAACCGGCAGTTTCGTGTTCCAGCAAGGGCCGATCTTCCACAACCTCGTGCTGGCGGACGAAATCAACCGCGCGCCGGCCAAGGTGCAATCGGCCCTGCTCGAAGCGATGGCCGAGCGTCAGGTCAGTGTCGGGCGCAGCACTTATGAACTGTCGCCGCTGTTCCTGGTGATGGCGACGCAGAACCCGATCGAACAGGAAGGTACCTACCCGCTGCCGGAAGCCCAGCTCGATCGTTTCCTCATGCACGTCAAGATCGGCTTCCCCGACGCCGCCGTTGAACGCCGCATCCTCCAGCAGGCCCGTGGCGAGGCGTTGAACGGTGAGACCAAGCCCGAGCGTCGGGTCAGCCAGCAGGCGATCTTCGCCGCGCGCAAGGAAATCCTCGGTTTGTACATGGCCGACGCCGTGGAGGAATACCTGGTGCAACTGGTCATGGCCACGCGCAACCCGGCCAAGTTCGACCCGGAAATGGCCGAGTGGATCGCCTATGGCGCCAGCCCGCGCGGTTCGATCGCGCTGGATCGCTGCGCCCGCGCCCACGCCTGGCTGGCCGGTCGCGACTTCGTCAGCCCGGAAGACATTCAGGCCGTGCTGTTCGACGTGTTGCGTCACCGCATCATTCTGTCGTTCGAAGCCGAAGCCGCTGGCATCGATCAGGACCGCGTGGTGCAGCGGATTCTCGACGTCGTCGCCGTCGCTTGACCCCCATGAACGCTGCCCTGCCCCCCGAACCCGGTATCCGCATCAGCCTCGCCGAGCTGATCGAGATGCGTCACCGCGTGCGCGAGGTGCAACTGTTTTCCACGCCGAGTCAGCGCAGCCCGCTGATCGGCCTGCATCACTCGAAATTCCGTGGCCGTGGCGTCGACTTCGACCAGGTGCGGGTGTATCAGGCCGGCGACGATGTGCGCACCATCGACTGGCGCGTCACCGCGCGCACGCAGGAGCCGCACACCAAGCTGTTCCATGAGGAGCGCGAGCGGCCGATTTTCATCATGGTGGAACAGAGCACGCGGCTGTTTTTCGGTTCGGGGCTGATGTTCAAGTCGGTGCTGGCGGCACAAGTCGCGGCGTTGATCGGCTGGGCGGCGCTGGGGCACAACGATCGCGTCGGCGGGCTGGTGTTCGGCGACAACGAGCACTACGAAATCAAGCCGCGGCGCAGCAAGCAGAGCCTGCTGCAATTGCTCAACCGCCTGGTCAAGGTCAATCAGTCGCTGCACAGCGAGCGCGAGCCGGATCGCGATGCCTTCGGCGTGGCCCTGCGCCGCGCGCGGGAAGTGCTGCGGCCGGGCAGTCTGGCCATCGTCATTTGTGATGAGCGCGCGTTGTCCGACAGCGCCGAGCAGCAACTGAGCCTGCTGGCGCGGCATTGCGATCTGCTGATGTTGCCGCTGTCCGATCCACTCGATCACGCCTTGCCCGCCGCCGGCCTGCTGCGCTTCGCCGAGCGTGGCGCACAGCTGGAAATCGACACGCTGAATTTCGACCTGCGCCAGACCTACCGCGCCCAGGCCGAAGCGCGCATCGCTCGCTGGGAATTGCTCGCGCAAAAGCTGCGAGTGTTGCTGATGCCGTTGAGTACGCAGAGCGAAATGGTCGAGCAGATGCGCGAGTTCTTGAACCCGCAGCGTCCGGGGAAAGGTCGATGAACGGCCTCGAGCAACTGCAACCGCTGATCTCACCGCCGCCGATTGCCTTCTGGCCGCCGGCGCCGGGCTGGTGGCTGCTGCTTCTGCTGTTGCCGCTGCTGGGTTTCGCCGTGTGGAAGCTGCGCCGTTTCATTCCGATAAAGAAACGCCCGGTGGTGCGCGCCGAGCAACCGCTGGACCCAGTGCGCATCGCCGCCCTCGCCGAATTGGCGCAAATGCCCAAGCCCTACGACGGCGCCCCGGCCGGTGCCTGGCTGCAACAACTCAACGGCCTGCTCAAACGCCTGTGCCGCAACCACTATCCGTACAGCCAGAGCCACACCCTCAACGGGCGCAAATGGCTGGCCTTCCTCGACAACCGCTGCCCCGCTGCCGGCCTGACGCGCTGGATGGTGCTGGTCGAAGGCGCGTACAAACCGGAATGCAAACTCGACGACAAAGCCATCGCCGGCCTGACCCAGGCCGTCGACACGTGGATTCGCAAACATGTTTGAGTTCGCCTGGCCGTGGATCTTCGTGCTGTTGCCGCTGCCGTGGTTGATGCGTCTGGTCCTGCCGGTGGCCGACAGCGGCGAGCCGGCGCTGAAAGTCAGTTTCCTCGCCGACCTCGAAGGCCTCGCCCGCCGCCGTGCCCGCGCCAACTTGCCGGCGTGGCGGCAGCAGGCGCCGTTTATCTTGCTGTGGCTGATCCTGCTGATCGCCGCCGCCCGCCCGCAATGGCTCGGCGAACCGCTGCCGATTGCCGCCAGTGGCCGTGATCTGCTGGTGGCAGTGGACGTCTCCGGCTCGATGGATTTCCCCGACATGCAGTGGCAGGACGAAGAAGTCAGTCGCCTGTCGCTGGTGCAGCATTTGCTCGGCGATTTCCTTGAAAGCCGCGATGGCGACCGCGTCGGTCTGATCCTGTTTGGCAGTCAGGCCTACCTGCAAGCGCCGCTGACCTTTGACCGGCGCACCGTGCGGGTGTGGCTCGATGAGGCGCGGATCGGTATCGCCGGCAAGAACACCGCGATCGGCGATGCCATCGGCCTGGCCTTGAAACGCCTGCGTCTGCGTCCGGCGCAAAGTCGCGTGCTGATTCTGGTCACCGACGGCGCCAACAATGGCGGCGAAATCAATCCCCTGACCGCTGCGAAACTGGCAGCCAGCGAAGGCGTGAGAATCTATCCGATCGGCATCGGCGCCAATCCCGAGGACAGCGGCTCGACCGGCCTGCTCGGGGTCAATCCGAGCCTTGACCTGGATGAACCGGCGCTCAAGGCCATTGCCGAAGTCACCGGCGGCCAGTACTTCCGCGCCCACGACGGCAAAGAGCTGCAAGCGATCAAGGACACCCTCGATCAGCTCGAGCCGGTGACCCAGCAACCGACTCAGGCACGCCCGGCGCAGGCCTTGTATCACTGGCCGCTGGCGTTGGCGCTGTGGTTGAGCCTGTTGCTGGTGGTTCGCGAATTGTGGCCGGACAACCCGCTGCAACGCCTGTTCAGCAAGCAACTGTATTTGCAAAGTCCGTTGCCGGACTGGCGTGAGCGCCTGCAACGTTTGCGTCTGCGGAGGCGCCGATGATCGCGCTCTGGCCGCACTGGTTCCGCCCTTGGTGGCTGTTGCTGTTGCCGTTGCTCGGCTGGCTGCTCTGGCAACTCTGGCACCGGCAGAAGCGCGCCGGTCGCTGGCAGATGATTCTGCCACCAGCGTTTCACGCGGCCCTGCTCAGTGGTGGCAGCGGGCGCCAGAGCAAATTGCCGTGGATCGCTCTCGGCGTGGCCTGGCTGCTGACCATTCTGGCCTTGCTCGGGCCGAGCTGGGAGCGCGTCGAACAGACCAGCCAGAAACCCGCCGATCCGCTGGTGGTGGTGCTCGAACTGACGCCAGAGATGCTCGCCACCGACTCGCCGCCAACACGTCTGGAGCAGGCGCGGCGCAAGCTGTTCGACCTGTTGCAGGCACGCAGCGATGCACAGACCGCCATCGTGGTTTATGCCGGCAGCGCGCACACGCTGGTGCCGCTGTCGGATGATCTGGCGACCAGCCGTAATCTGCTCGATGCACTCAAACCGTCGCTGATGCCGCAGAGCGGTCACCGCGCCGATCTGGCGGTGGGCAAGGCACTGGCCTTGCTCAAGCAAGGTGCGCTGGGTGAGGGACGGATTCTGTTGATCGGTTCGTCGCTCAATGAGGAGGAACGGCGCGGTATTCGCCGTGCGCTCAATGGCGAGTCGACGCAACTGCTGATGCTCGGGATCGGCACCGCCGAAGGTGCGCCGATTGCCCAGGAGGACGGAAGTTTCCTCAAGGACGAACAAGGCGCGATCCGCGTGCCGCAACTCGACAGCCCGGGCCTGGCGACTTTCCTCAACAGCGTGGGCGGCGAGTATCACCCGGCGCGACTCGACGAGGCTGATCTCGGCGCCCTTGGCCTGCTCAACGGCCCGCGCAGCCTGCGTGACGATGGCCAGACCGTGCGCCTCGACACCTGGGCCGATCAGGGTTACTGGCTGCTGTTGCCGCTGCTGTTACTGGCGGCCTGTGCCGGGCGTCGCGGCTGGCTGTTCTGCCTGCCGCTGCTGTGGTGCCTGCCGCAACCGAGCTACGCTTTCGACTTCGAAGACTTGTGGCTGCGCCCTGACCAGCAGGGTTTGCACCTGCTCAAGCAGAAGCGCCCGGCCGAGGCCGCGCAGCATTTCGATGATCATCAGTGGCAAGGGGTGGCGTTGTACGAGGCCGGCGACTACAGTGGCGCCGCTCAGCGCTTTGCCGAGGGCAGCGATGCCCGCGCCCACTACAATCGTGGCAACGCCCTGGCAAAAAGCGGTGAGCTGGAAGCAGCAATCGACGCCTACGAACAGGCGCTGGAACTGCAAGCGGATCTGCGTCCGGCGCAGACCAACAAGGCGTTGGTGGAAAACCTGCTGAAGCAGAAAAACGCCCCGCCGCCGACCGAACCGGATAACCAGCCGAACCAACAAAGTCTGCCCGGCGATGAGCCCTCGCCGACCACCGCGCCCCCTCCGGCGGTGACCAGCGAAACCCAGAGCGAGGCGCAACCGGCCGAGTCCGCCAGCGAACCACCTCCGACCGCCCCGCCGCTGCCAGGCCCCAACGAAATACCCGGCAGCAACGAGGAAGAGGAAACCGACACGGTGCCGACCCTGCGCCCGAGCGAGAACAATCTCGAAGGCGAACAGCGTCAGGCGCTCGAGCAATGGCTGGGCAAGATCCCGGACGACCCGGGCGAACTGCTCAGGCGCAAATTCTGGTACGAACAGCAACAACATCAGGATCAGGAAAACATTCGATGACCCGCTTCACCGCTCTCTTGCTGCCCCTGCTGATCAGCACGTTTACCGCTCAGGCGGCCGAGCTGACCGCCAGCGTGGATCGCAGTCGCCTGAACTCCGGCGAGACGGTCGAGCTCACCCTCGAAACTGATGACGTCACCCAGTTCGGCAAGCCTGACCTGTCGGCGCTGGAAGCGCTGTTCGAAGTGCGCGGCACGCGTCAGGTCAACCAGCTCAACACGCTCAACGGCGACACCCGTGCGACCACGCGCTGGATCATCACCCTGCTGCCGAAAGAGAACGGCAGCGTAACTATTCCGCCGCTGCAACTGGGCGAAGCGCATAGCCAGCCGATCACCGTGCAGGTGTTTGCCAGCGATCACCGCGAAGACAAGAACAGCCTCGATCCGGTGTTCATCGAAGCCAGCCTCGATCAGACCAGCGTCTATGTACAGGCCCAGGCCATCCTGACCCTGCGCATCTATCATTCAGTCTCGCTGTACGACGACAGCAGCCTGAGCCCGCTGCAAATCGCCGATGCGCGCATTGAACAACTTGGCGACACCCGCACCTACGAGAAAGACATCAACGGCCTGCGCCACGGCGTGATCGAGATGCGCTACGCGATCTACCCGCAACACAGCGGCCTGCTGACGATCGCCCCGCAGACCTTCAGCGCCACATTGGTCGATACCGCGCCATCAGCAGACGCCTCGGGACCGAAGCCCGGCAAACTGATGCGCGTCAGTTCTGCGTCGATCCCACTGACGGTCAAACCGAAACCGCTGACCTACCCGGTCGACGCACCATGGTTGCCGGCACGCAGTCTCAGCCTCAGCGAAAGCTGGAGCCCGGAACCGGATCACACTCAGGTCGGCGATTCCCTGACCCGCAGCCTGACCCTGAAAGTCGAAGGCCTCGCCAGCTCGCAGTTGCCCGCCCTGCCCGCCACCGACGTCAACGGCCTGCGCCGCTACCCCGATCAACCGGTGCTGAGCAACCAGAGCAGCGACCGCGGCATCATCGGCAGCCGTGAAGAACGCGAAGCCCTGGTGCCAAGCCGCAGCGGCGCGATCGACCTGCCAACCGTCGACGTCGTCTGGTGGAACACCTTCGAAGACCACCTCGAACACAGCAGCCTGCCCGCACGCACCCTGCAAGTGGCGAACAACCCGAGCCTGCAAATCGACACCCCGGCCGGCACCCTGCAACCGAGCACACCCGACAACGACACCCTGTGGTGGTGGAAACTCAGCACCCTGATCCTCGCCTGCACCACCCTGCTCGGCTTCGGCCTCTGGTGGCGCGCCCGCTGGCAACCGGCAGTCCACCGCGCCGCCCAGACCGGCCCGAGCCCGCGCACCCTGCTCGACGACATCAAACGCGCCAGCCAGGCCAACGACCCGCACGCCACCCGCCAGGCACTGGATGCCTGGGCGCGGCAACAACCGGAGACACTGGCAGACATGGCCGCGCGGTTCGTGCCGTTGTCGGATGCGTTGGACGGGTTGAACGGCGCGCTGTACAGCGAGACCGGACAGCATTGGCAGGGCGAGGATTTGTGGCGGGCGATCCGTACTATTCCGGCGGCGGAGCGAGTGCAGGATCCGGTAGGCGAGAGTGGCTTGCCGCCGCTTTATCCCAAGTAAAACGCCAAAGATCGCAGCCTTCGGCAGCTCCTACGGATT
>NZ_QETJ01000120.1:0-15536 GCF_003105095.1 Pseudomonas sp. NDM
ATTTTTGCGGCTGCTTCGCAACCGGGCGGGAGCAAGCTCCCTCGCCACAGGGTTGGGTCGGCCTGGTTTGTTTGATTGAGGGGGTATCGCCGCATGTCAGCTTCATCTTCCAATGATCGCGGCTACTTCGACAGTTTCGGCAAAAGCGCCGAAGCCGAGTTCATGCCGGAAACCGCCGGCGCGGCGTTGCAGGATTCGCCGCGCAAATCGCGAATCACCGTGTGGCTGGCGGCGGCGCTGCTGATCGCCGCGCTGGTCTGGGCCAAATTCGCCGTGCTCGAAGAAGTGACCATGGGCGAAGGCAAGGCGATTCCGTCGAGCAAGGTTCAGGTGATCCAGAACCTGGAAGGCGGCATCGTCACCGAAATTTTCGTCCGTGAAGGCCAGATGGTCGGCAAGGGCGACACCTTGCTGCGTCTGGATGACACGCGCTTTCGCTCGAACAAGGGTGAAAGCGAAGCCGACCGTTACGCGCTGACGGCGCAGGTCGAACGCTTGTCAGCAGAGGCCGAAGGACGCCCCTTCAAGCTTTCTGCCGAAGTAATCGCCAAGGCACCGCAAGTTGCCGAGGACGAGCGCTCGCTGCACGAACAGCGTCAGCGCCGCTTGGCCAGCGAACAGCGCACCCTCAGCGAACAGCTGCGCCAGAAAACCCAGGAGCTGGCCGAATTTCGCTCCAAGCAGGGCCAGTTCAGCTCGAGCCTGGCGCTGCTGCAACAAGAGATGAACATGTCCGAACCGCTGGTGAAAACCGGCGCCGTGTCACCGGTGGAAATCCTCCGGCTCAGACGCAGCGCGGTGGAGATCCGTGGTTCGCTGAACGCCACCACGCTGGCGATTCCCCGCGCCGAATCAGCCATCGCCGAGATCCGCAGCAAGATCGACGAATCCGAGCAAACCTTCCGTTCGGAAGCGGCAAAAGAGCTGAATGAGAAACGCACCGACCTGTCGAAAATCACCGCCTCGAGCATCGCCATCGACGACCGCGTCAGCCGTACTACGGTGACCTCGCCGGTACGCGGGGTGATCAAGCAGATGAAGGTCAACACCATTGGCGGCGTGGTTCAGCCGGGCAGCGACATGGTCGAAATCGTGCCGCTGGAAGACAACCTGCTGATCGAAGCCAAGGTCCGCCCGCAGGACGTCGCGTTCCTGCATCCGGGCCAGAAAGCCATGGTCAAGTTCAGTGCCTACGACTACACGATTTACGGCGGGCTGAGCGCCAAACTGGAGCTGATCGGCGCCGATACGATTACCGACGACAAGGGCAACAGCTTCTATCTGATTCAGGTGCGCACCGACAAGAATCACTTGGGCGGCGATGTGAAACCGCTGCTGATCATCCCGGGGATGGTGGCGACGGTGGACATTATTACCGGCGAGAAAAGCGTACTGGATTACCTGCTCAAACCGGTGTTGAAGGCGCGGACCGAGGCGATGCGGGAGCGCTGAGCCGGGCTCGACTCAACCCTTTGGCGAGGGAGCTTGCTCCCGCTCGACTGCGCAGCCGTCGTAAAACCTGTTGGCGGAGTCTGCCTGACCCAATCAGGTGAAGGGTCTTGGGTCTGCTGCGCAGCCCAGCGGGAGCAAGCTCCCTCGCCACAGCGCCCCCTATTGCGGCCCATGGTTCCTCTCATAAGTTTCCTCCCCCATCGCCGCAATCTGCCCTTCAATCAACGCCTCGAACGGCTTGAGTAACGGCGAAAACGTCGTTGGCGCTTCAAGTGTTTCCAACGCCTGCACAATCGCCTCGATAGTCGATAACGCCCCCGGCCCCGGTGCCTTGCGCAAGCGATAGCGCGACACGCCGCCCTCGGCCAGGGTCACCCGTGGCAACGCCGCCAGCAGCGGATTGAGGTGCAACATCTTGCGCGCCTTGCGCCATGTTCCATCCGGAACTACCAGCAACAGTGGTTCATCGGACTCGCCATAAGCCTGCATCGGCTGTGCGTCCTCAGCCGGAAACAGTAATCGCGCCTGATAACCCGGCCGGTTCAGCAGCGTCGGCAAATCCTCGAACACTTCACCGACAATCAGCTCGGCATTGCTCAGGCCAAGCGCCGCCAGGCGCGCGGTATTGAGCGCGTGACTGACCTCGCTCGGGTGCTGCAGCAGCAATACCCGGGTGCGGCTGTCGAGGTGCGGAATCAACGGGCACAGACAATGGGTCAGGGGGCGCAGGCAGCGCGGGCATTGGGGTCGAGACATGATGGATTACGCCTGATTCAATTGCGCTTTGAGCAAATCGCGGAAAGTCTGGATCAGCGGCTCGCGACTGCGACCGCGGCGCATGATCATCGAAAACGGCGCCTGATAACCGAAAGTTGCCGGCAGCAAGACACGCAGATCACCCTTGTCGGCCCAGGCCTGCGCATAGTGTTCCGGCAGATATCCGATGTACGCCCCGGAGAGCACCAGAATCAGTTGCGCTTCCATGCTTTCCACGGTCGCGGCGCTGTGTTTGAAACCGTGCCGCGCCAGTTCCGCCTGACTCCAGTAACCGCGCCCGACCATCCGTTGCTGGGTGATGACCTGCTCGGGGATGCGCCGCTCGTTGAACAACGGGTGGCGACTGCTGCAATACAGCCAGTGCTGCTCGCGGTACAACGGCATGTAGACCAGACCGCTCATGCGCGTGGAAAACGCGCCGATGGCCAGATCGAGGCGATTGTCCTGCACCCCAAGTTGCAACTCATAAGGGCTCATCACCGACAGGTGCAGATGCACCGCCGGGTGTTCCTGACTGTAGGCGCCGATGGCCTCGGCGAACGGCAAGGCCTTGTCGCTGACCGTCGAGTCGATCACCCCGAGGTTGAGCGTGCCGCGCAGTTCGCCCTTGAGCGCGGCGGCGTATTGCTCGAAGCCTTCAAGCTCGGCAAGCAGGCGCAGGGTTTCCTGATGGAACAATTCGCCCTTGCTGGTCAGGCTGAACCCGCCGCGCCCACGATGGCACAGCACCAGACCGAGCGCGGCCTCGAGTTGGCTCATGTAGGTGCTGATCGCCGAGGTCGAGAGATTGAGTTCCTGCTGCGCATTGGCGAAACCCTGATGGCGTACGACACTGACGAAGATGCGCAAGAGTTTCAGGTCGGGTAAAGCGTTGGCCATCAAAGACTCCACAAAAAGATCTGGAACACCACATCCCTTGTGGCGAGGGAGCTTGCTCCCGCTCGGCTGCGAAGCAGTCGCAAACCCGGTGAATACAGTTCAGCTGATGTACCGAGTCGAATGGTTTCGGGCCGGCTTCGCCGTCCAGCGGGAGCAAGCTCCCTCGCCACAAGTTCATATACACATGGGCAACGAGTCTATCCCGCACCTCAGCATTAGTTTAGAAAAATCTGAACTAAGTTTTTGCGTGTAGCGATTCTTCCCCGCCACTGCATTTCGCATCATCGGCCCCACAGCGGCGTGCGACCTGTGCTCAACGGCGCGCCGATATAAATAAAACAACGACGATGAGGCCCTACCCGTGGACAAGATTCTTCACCAACCACTGGGCGGCAACGAAATGCCGCGCTTCGGCGGCATCGCCACCATGCTCCGACTTCCCCATGTACCGACCGCTGCCGGCCTCGACGCTGCCTTCGTTGGCGTGCCGCTGGACATCGGCACTTCGCTGCGTCCCGGCACGCGTTTCGGGCCGCGCGACATCCGCACCGAATCGGTGATGATCCGCCCGTACAACATGGCCACCGGTGCCGCGCCGTTCGACTCGCTGTCGGTTGCCGACATCGGTGACGTGGCGATCAACACCTTCAACCTGCTCGACGCCGTGCGCATCATCGAAGAAGCCTACGACAACATTCTCGAGCACAACGTTGTTCCGATGACGCTGGGTGGCGACCACACCATCACTCTGCCGATCCTGCGCGCGATCCATAAAAAGCACGGCAAGGTTGGCCTGGTGCACATCGATGCCCACGCTGACGTCAACGACCACATGTTCGGCGAGAAAATCGCCCACGGCACCACGTTCCGTCGCGCCGTCGAAGAAGGTCTGCTCGATTGCGAGCGCGTGGTGCAGATCGGTTTGCGTGCACAGGGTTACACCGCCGACGACTTCAACTGGAGCCGCGATCAGGGCTTCCGCGTGGTCCAGGCCGAAGAGTGCTGGCACAAATCGCTGGCGCCACTGATGGCCGAAGTGCGCGAAAAAGTCGGCGGCGGTCCGGTCTATTTGAGTTTTGACATCGACGGCATCGACCCGGCCTGGGCGCCCGGCACCGGCACCCCGGAAATCGGCGGCCTGACCACCATTCAGGCGATTGAAATCATCCGTGGCTGTCAGGGCCTCGACCTGATCGGTTGCGATCTGGTAGAAGTCTCGCCCGCTTACGACACCACCGGCAACACCTCGCTGCTGGCCGCCAACCTGCTGTACGAAATGCTCTGCGTACTGCCTGGCGTGGTTCATCGCTGAGGGTCGGGTCATGCACGCACGTGATCAGGTTCTGCAAGCGGCCGCCGATCTGGTGTCCGCCTTCGCCCGTAACGATCGCGAAGCTTATTTCGGCGCGTTCAGCGCCGATGCAAGTTTCGTTTTCTACACCCTCGATCAGCCATTGCTGTCGCGCGATGCCTATCAGGCCTTGTGGGATAGCTGGCGTGCCGAGGACGGTTTCGAGGTGCTGTCGTGCACCTCGAGCAACGCCTTCGTCAGCTTGCAGGGTGACGTAGCGATTTTCATCCATGACGTGGCCACCGAGCTGCGCATGCAAGGGGAGCAACACTTCAGCCAGGAGCGCGAGACGATTGTTTTCCGCAAACAAGCGTCGAGCCTAGAACAACAAGGCCTATGGCTGGCCTGTCACGAACATTTGTCCGCAATGCCGGAAGGGCTGCCACCCCCTTAGCCAATGGTGACGCTCACGCACGATGAGCGCGCCTGATGATCGGAGCAGATCATGAATAACAACAACAACGAAAAAAGCCTTAGCAGCATTGAAACAAACGGGGTCGAACAGATCCCGGCTCATGAGCGCGACGCCCGACCCAGCGACTTGTTTCGCTTGATCTTCGGCGGCGCCAATACCTTCGCCACCGCTGTGCTCGGCAGTTTCCCGGTGCTGTTCGGCCTGTCGTTTCAGGCCGGCGTCTGGGCGATTGTCCTGGGTGTGCTGGTCGGTGCGCTGATCCTCGCGCCGATGGGCCTGTTCGGCCCGCTCAATGGCACCAACAATGCCGTGTCTTCCGGTGCGCACTTCGGCGTGCACGGGCGGATTGTCGGTTCGTTCCTGTCGTTGCTGACGGCGATCGCGTTCTTCTCGCTGTCGGTGTGGAGTTCCGGCGATGCGCTGGTCGGCGGCGCCAAACGCCTCGTCGATTTGCCGGAAACCGACCTGACCCTGGGCCTGGCTTACGGTCTGTTCGCGCTGCTGGTGCTGACCGTGTGCATCTACGGTTTCCGCATCATGCTGTGGGTCAACCGTATCGCGGTGTGGGCCGCGAGCCTGTTGTTCCTGCTCGGCATCTTCGCCTTCGCTCCTGCTTTCGACAGCCAGTACGCCGGCAGCGTGGCACTGGGTCAGGCGGGGTTCTGGGCGGCATTCATCGGCGCGGCGCTGGTGGCGATGAGCAACCCGATTTCCTTCGGTGCGTTCCTCGGCGACTGGTCGCGCTACATCCCGCGTGAAACACCGAAAGGCCGGATCATGCTGGCGGTGATCGCTGCGCAACTGGCAACGTTGATCCCGTTCCTGTTCGGCCTCGCCACCGCCACTATCGTGGCGATCAAGGCACCGGACTACATCGCCGCGAACAACTACGTCGGCGGCTTGCTGGCGGTGTCACCGAGCTGGTTCTTCCTGCCGGTGTGCCTGATTGCGGTGATCGGCGGCATGTCCACCGGCACCACGTCGCTGTATGGCACCGGACTGGACATGTCCAGCGTGTTCCCCCGCGTCCTCTCCCGCGTCAAAGCGACTTTGCTGATCGGCGTGCTGTCGATCGCCTTCATCTTCATCGGCCGGTTTGCGGCGAATCTGGTGCAGAGCGTGTCGACCTTCGCCGTGCTGATCATCACCTGCACCACCCCGTGGATGGTGATCATGATCATCGGCCTGCTGGTGCGGCGCGGCTTCTATTGCCCGGATGACCTGCAAGTGTTCACCCGCGGCGAACAGGGCGGACGCTACTGGTTCAACCACGGCTGGAACTGGCGCGGTCTGGGCGCGTGGATTCCGAGCGCACTGGTTGGCCTGTGCTTCGTCAACCTGCCGGGTCAGTTCGTCGGCCCGCTCGGCGAAATGGCCGGCGGCATCGACATCAGCCTGCCGGTGACGTTGGGCCTGGCCTCGGTGGTGTACCTGACGCTGCTCAAGCTGTTCCCGGAACCGCGCGAAGTGTTCGGGCCGAGCGATGTGCGCAGCGAAGCCGCCATAAAACCCGAACTACGTCAGGCCGCCTGATTACACACAAAACCCTGTAGGAGTGAGCCTGCTCGCGATGACTGCAGCACATTCGCCATCAATGTGACTGAAAGACCGCTATCGCGAGCAGGCTCACTCCTACAAGGGAACTGATTTCAGCCTCGATATAAAAAAGACAATCGGAGACACGCCATCATGGCTTTGGATTTATTCGTCGTCCTCATCTACGCCGCCGGCATGCTCTTGCTCGGCTACTTCGGCATGCGCAAGGCCAAGACCAACGAGGACTTTCTCGTTGCCGGGCGCAACCTCGGCCCGAGCCTGTACATGGGCACCATGGCCGCCACCGTGCTGGGCGGTGCGTCCACCGTCGGCACCGTGCGTCTGGGCTACGTGCATGGGATTTCCGGTTTCTGGCTGTGTGCGGCACTGGGCTGCGGAATCGTTGCGCTGAACCTGTTCCTCGCCAAGCCGCTGCTGAAACTGAAGATCTACACCGTCACCCAGGTCCTGGAAAAACGCTACAACCCGATGGCCCGCTCGGCGAGCGCGGCGATCATGCTGGCTTATGCGCTGATGATCGGCGTGACCTCCATCCTCGCGATCGGCACCGTGCTGCAAGTGCTGTTCGGCCTGCCGTTCTGGATTTCGGTACTGCTCGGCGGCGGCGTGGTGGTGATCTATTCGGCGATCGGCGGCATGTGGTCGCTGACCCTCACCGACATCGTCCAGTTCATCATCAAGACTGTCGGCCTGATGTTCATCCTGTTGCCGATCTGCCTGTACCGCGTCGGCGGCTGGGATGAGCTGGTGCTGAAACTGCCGGCGACTGCGTTCAACTTCACCACGATCGGTTGGGACACGATCATCACCTACTTCATGATCTACTTCTTCGGCATCCTCATCGGTCAGGACATCTGGCAACGGGTGTTCACCGTCAAGACTGCAAAAGTCGCGCAATACGCCGGCAGCATCGCCGGCATCTATTGCATCGTTTACGGCCTGGCCTGCGCGTTGATCGGCATGGCCGCGCACGTGCTGATTCCGGATCTGGACAACGTCAACAATGCCTTTGCGGCCATCGTCAAACTGTCGCTACCCGATGGCATCCGTGGTCTGGTGATCGCGGCTGCACTGGCGGCGATGATGTCCACCGCCAGCGCCGGCCTGCTCGCCGCAGCCACGACCCTGACCGAAGACCTGTTGCCGAAACTGCGTGGCGGCAAACAGTCGAGCCTGGGCGTAAACCGCTTGTTCACTCTACTGACTGGCGTAGTGGTTTTGGGAATCGCGCTGGTGGTGAATGATGTGATCAGCGCCCTCACCCTCGCCTACAACCTGTTGGTCGGTGGCATGCTGATTCCGCTGATCGGGGCGATTTTCTGGAAACGTGCAACCACCGCTGGCGCGATCACCAGCATGGGCCTGGGCTTTGCCACGGCGCTGCTGTTCATGTTCAAGGATGGTCTGGATGCCAACACGCCGATTTACTACAGCCTGGCTGTGGGTCTGGTGAGTTTTGTCGTGGTCAGCCTGATGTCCCGTCGCCCGGCAGTGGTAGCAACTGCGGTGTGAATCGGCGGTAACGCTTTGATGTTTTCTTCAGCGGGTATGGCGTCGGTGGCCATGCCCGTTTTTTTCGCCTGGCGCAAAGCAAAAGATCGCAGCCTTCGGCAGCTTCTACTTTTGTAGAAACCGCCGACGGCTGCGATCTTGAAATCTCTGATCGGAGGTATTAACGCCGACGTGGCTGGCGCCGACGCTGTTCGTCGTCCGTGCGAATCGGTACCGGTTGCAGAGGCGGTTCGATCAAACCGAGGGCAACTCCCAAATCGTGCAGCCAGTTCTGGATTTTCTCTTTCATCGTCATGCCCCCTTCAGGGTGGTGCTGAGCGGCCGGAATTCTGAGGCCGCTTCGCACTGATAATAGTCCGAAGTCCTACGCAATGCTCGGCCAAATCCGCAATGATCTGTTACTGAATTGAACAGGATCCGCGGCGATTGGTTCACGCTGTTTCACGCACTTCATTCAAAGCCACGGGATAGACCGCTTGCTGCACGTCGATCCAGGCGTTCAGGTTGGCCCCGGCCATGCCCTTGCGCCACATGAGCCACGTTGTCGCACCCGCGAACGGCTCGGCCAGCGGATGCACGGCGACGCTTTCGCGGCCCGGCAGGCTGGCGAGCATCGACTCGGCCATCAGTGCCACACCGCTGCCGGCGATCACACAGGCGAGCATGCCCTGATAGGACTCGATTTCCATCGGCCGGCCCATCGCCGCATGGTAGTGAGAAAACCACGCCTCCAGGCGCATGCGGTAGGAGCAGCCCTGACGGAAGGTGAAAACCGCGCGCCCTTCCACGTCCCGCGCGCTGCGCACCGGTGGATGATCGATTTCGGTGATCAGCACCAAGCGTTCCTCGCAAAGCGGCACGCCATCGAGGCCGGCCAGTTCCAGTGGCCCGTCAACCAATGCCGCGTCAAGGCGGCCGGTGAGCAAGCCTTCGAGCAATTCGCCGGTCGGCGCCGATTGCACCTGCAAATTCACCATCGGGTACTGCTTGTGATAACGCGCCAGCAACGCCGGCAGGTGGATCGCCGCCGTGCTGTACATGGTGCCCAGCACGAAGTCACCGGCCGGTTGCCCGCCCATCACCGCCGCGCTGGCCTGATCGCGCAGGGCAAACAGTTTGCCGGTGTAGTCGAGCAAAACCTTGCCCGCCGGCGACAACTGCAGGCGCTGCCGCTCGCGGACGAACAGTTCGACACCCAGCTGCTCTTCAAGCTGTTTCAGCCGCGTCGACAGGTTCGATGGCACGCGATGCAGGCGCTCGGCAGCGCGGGTGATCGAGCCTTCTTCGGCGACTGCCTGAAAAATCCGCAACTGACTGAATTCCACCTGCTTTCTCCTGAACAGAACAAGTTACTCACTATTATTCAATTTTAAAGAAAGTCAATCAGTCCTAGCCTGACGGTCATTGTTCCTCTGACGGAAGCCCGACCATGTCGCCGTTGATACGTTTATCTGCCTGCTTCGTCGCCCTGATGCTGGCCATGGGCATCGGCCGTTTCGCCCTGACGCCCCAGATGCCGCACCTGCTCAGCGAAGGGCAGATCGACCTCACCGCCGCCGGTCTGATCGCAGCCGCCAACTATCTCGGCTATCTGCTCGGGGCGCTGGATGCGATGTTCGCCCAGCGTCCGCGACAGGTGCAGCGACGGCTGCATGGCGGGCTGTGGCTGTGCGTGCTGCTGACACTGGCGTCTTTCTGGGCCAACGGTTTCTGGTCGCACCTGCTGTTGCGCTTTGGTACCGGGGTGGCGAGTGCCTGGGTGGTGGTAATGATCACTTCGCTCAGCCAGCCGCTGGCGGCGGCAGCGGGTCGTCCGCGCTGGGGCGCTCTGGTTTTCGCAGGGCCGGGGCTGGGGATTTTTCTCACAGGATTGCTGGCACTGGTCTCACATCGGTTGCAGCAGACATCGGCGACGCTGTGGCTGATTTACGCAGCCGCCGCATTGCTGATGATGCTTGGCGTCTGGCGGTTGTTGCCGCAGCCCGCGGCGATAAAGGAGACGGCGATCGCCCCTGCGACATCAGCGGACCGAGGGATTGGCCGACTGGCACTGGTGTATGCGCTCTACGGCATCGGCTACATCATTCCGGCGACGTTTCTGGCGCAGATGGCCAACGCGCAGTTTCATGGCCAGTGGCAGGCGGATCTGTTCTGGCCGTGCTTCGGCCTCGGCGCGGCGCTCGGTGTGTGGCTGGTGAGCCTGCTTCGGCATGATCCCGAGACCACGCGGCACTGGCTGATGGCGACGTTGTGGCTGCAAGCGGCCGGCGTTTTCGCCTGTCTGCTGGGCAGCGGCCTCGGCCTGGCGTTGGGGGTGATCCTCTGCGGCACGCCGTTTCTGGCCTGCATGCAACTGGTGATGCAGCGCTCACGGGAACTGGCACCCCACGCCACTCAACGCAATGCTGGAATGCTCACGGCGTGCTTCGCCGTCGGCCAGCTCAGCGGCCCGTTGCTGGCGGCGCTGAGCAGCCATTTCAGCGGCGGTTTGCAACCGGCGCTGCTGATCGCCGGCGCAGGCCTGTTGGTGGCAGGCGCGCTGGCAATGCAGGTAAAAGCTACTGACCCAGCGCCTTGCGCAAACGCCGACGCAGCCACTGCTCGGCGCTGACAAAAGTGATGCCGAGCAGCACCAGCACGGCGCCGATGACGAAGTTCAGGCTCAACGCTTCACCGAGCAACAGCACACCGAAGGTCACGCCGAACAACGGCGTCATGAACGAGAACACCGCCAAGTTGGCCGCCAGATAACGACGCAGCAGCCAGAACCACACCAGGTAACTGAAAAACGACACCACCAGGCCCTGGAACAGCACGCTGGCTACCGCCACAGTGGTCAGGCTGACATGCGTGATCTGGCCGCTGAACAGCGCGATCAGCAGCAGGCCGAGGAAGCCGACCAGCAATTGATAAAACAAGGTCAGCGTCACCGGCGCTTCCGACAGTCGCGAGGCGCGCACCACTACAGTGGTCGCGCCCCAACAGGCGCCCGCGAGCACGCCGAAGGCATCGCCCAGGAGCATGCGGCGGTCGAGGTTGTCCCACGACACACCGCCGGCGAAGGCAATCGCGATGCCGATGAAAGCCAGCAGAATCCCCAACCACTGCAATGGGCGCAGGCGCTCGCTGGCGAGGAGGAAATGCACGCCGAGTGCGGTGAAGATCGGCGCGGTATAGAGGAACACCGACATGTGCGCGGCAGTGGTCAGTTGCAGGCCCTCGGCGATGAACAGGAACTCCAGACCAAACAGGGCGCCGGCCAGCAGCCCGCCGCGCCAAGTACTGGGGACCTGATCCCAACCGCCCTTCCAGCAGATCAGCAAGCCGACCAGCAACGCGGAAATTCCCGAGCGCCCCGCCGCTTGCATGACCGGCGCGATGTCCGTTGCCGCCCACTTGATCAGGACTTGCTGGACACCCCAGATCAGGCACAGGCCGATCATCACTTGCAGGGCAAAACCGTCGGCATTGCGCCGCTCGGCACTCACCGCAACACCTCGAACACACACAACATGGCAGGCCATCCATTGGTCAGAAAACAGTGTCGGGGATTATCAACCAGATGAGCAGAGAAAGGCGTCTGGAAAAGACATTCAGTTGGTCAGTGACGTCAGCGCTGAATGGTTGACGGCTGCGCCGTCATTCGCGAGCAGGCTCGCTCCCACAGAGGGTTCGGTGAACATGTAGGAGTGAGCCTGCTCGCGAAGAGGGTTCGGTGAACATGTAGGAGTGAGCCTGCTCGCGAAGAGGTCAGCACTGGCGATAAAGCTTTTGGATCAGTCAGGCGAATCGCTTCGCCACCAGATAACCCACCGTGCAGGCAACCGCCGTCGCCACTGTGCCCCACGCCCAATCCAGCAAACTCACCTGCGCCGACCAGCCGCGCAAGGTCGCCCAGTTGGTCAGGTCATACGTGCCATAGGCCACCAGCCCCAGCAGCGCACCGAGCTTCGCCGCTCGCTGCCAGCGCAGCGCCGGCAACACCACGAACACCACGCAGCCGATCACGTACAGGCCATAAAAAACCGCTGCGGGGAACAGCAGCGGTTTTTCCAGCATCAGCGAACCGAGCAGTTCGCGATAGGTCGGAGCCATCAATAGCCCGAGCCAGATACCGTCGAGCAGAAGAAACGTCAGTAGCGTCGAGACGTATGTGATCAGCGCCTTTTTCATTGGCTCACCCCTTTAGATGTGGGAGCCGCCGATTTTCAAGATCAAGATCAAAAGATCGTCCGAACGCGGCCCGAGCCTTCGGCAGCTCCTACCATGGGCCTGCGGTGAGTCAGGTTAGTTCAATGCGATCGGCGTGGATGACGATCTTGCCTTCCTTGTACAGCGAGCCGATGGCTTTCTTGAAGTTGCCTTTGCTGACGCCGAACAGGCTGCTGATCAACGCCGGATCACTCTTGTCGCTGACCGCCAGGGTGCCGTCGTTTTCGCGCAACTTGCCGAGGATCTTCGAGCTCAGGCTGCTGGCGGCTTCCTGGCCAACCGGTTGTAGGCTCAGGCTGATCTTGCCGTCGGCGCGCACTTCCTTGATGAAGCCTTTCTCGCGCATGCCCGAACGCATGAACTTGAAGATCTCGTTCTTGTGGATCAAGCCCCAGTGCTTGTTGTTGATGATCGCCTTGAAGCCCATGTCGGTGGCCTCGGCAACCAGCAGATCCACTTCCTGGCCCGGGCTGTAGGTGGCCGGGGTCTTGTCCAGATAACGATCGAGACGCGCGGTGGCGGTAATGCGGCGCGTGTGTTTGTCGAGGTAGACATGCACCACGCAATATTCGCCAGCGGTCATCTGGCGCTTTTCTTCCGAATACGGCAGCAACAGATCCTTCGGCAGGCCCCAGTCGAGAAACACGCCGATGCTGTTGACTTCAACCACTTTCAGGCTGGCAAATTCGCCGACCTGGACTTTGGGTTTTTCCGTGGTGGCGAGAAGTTTGTCTTCGCTGTCCAGATAGATGAATACGTTGAGCCAGTCTTCATCTTCGCTGGGAATATCCTTAGGGATATAACGGTTGGGCAAAAGAATTTCGCCATCGGCACCGCCGTCCAGATATAAACCGAAGTTAGTGTGTTTAACCACTTGCAAACTGTTGTAACGCCCGACTAAAGCCATTTCCGAAACCCTCAATACGTGGGCGGCATTCTACCCGTTTTTGCCGCGAACGTCGGGCGGCAGATCCTCGCAGCGGGAAATCTGCTTCAACGCGTTGATTTTGCTTGATCACCGCCCCGTGAGGTGCCGCTCGTCAGTCCGGCGAGGCGGCTCACTGCCGTGCGCATTTGCCTCGGCCTGAGCAGATGTTCTTATTTAAAACAGCGGGTTAGCGACATATTAATAGTATCGACCCGGCATTAATGCGGCGCTGAGCCTGGTTATTCCCGGGGATATTTACCAAGCTATTGTCAAGTTATTCCTGTACGATGCCTGGCCGAGTTACTTTTCTACAGGTTAATGGCCGCCATGCGTGTAAAAGCATCCACCAGCAAAGCAAAGCCAGCTCCAGCCGTTGAAACCAGCGAATCGATCAACGATCAGATCGCAGCGTTCCTCAAGTCCGGCGGCGAGATCCAGCAAATTGCCAAAGGCGTCAGTGGCCAGACGTTCGGCCCGTCCAAGCAGATCAGCCTGGGCAAGAAGTAATACCGGTTTTACCCCGTCCAGAGGCGCTTTGAGCTTCGAAGCGCCTGGACTGGCACCGCACCACCCCCTTCGCTTTAAACAAATATCCCCGAAAATCGACGAACGGCCATCAATGCCGAGCATTCGCCGGTATCCTTGCACGCGTCTAGATCAAGCGTTTCAGCAGGCATTCGCCCTGCGCTCGCGGTTCATGGAGTGACGCATGCGCCCATTTCCCTGTTTATTGTTCGTCAGCCTGCTCTCAGGCGCGACCGCGCACGCGCAGGTTTTTCAGGGTCAACTGGGCGACTTCGATCTCAAGCTCGGCACCACGCCCAGCCGCAGCATGGCCCAGGGACTGGTCAAACCGGCGGCGGTCGGCTCGTTCCATGGCGGCCTCGATCTGAGCCATGACAGCGGCGTGTATTTCGGCCAGTACGCGCCGAGCATGGGCATCACGCCGGGCAAAAACCTCGAGATCGATTCCTACGTCGGCTTCAAGCAACCTTTCGATCAGGTGCTCGGCTATGAAGTCGGGATGATTCACTACAGCTATCCCCGTGTCGACACGCTCGACAGCCAGGAGCTGTTCGGTGGCCTGACCCTGCTCGGCAGTCGCTTCGGCATCGCTCTAAGCAACGACCCGGATAAACAGAACAACACCTTATTTGCCGATCTCAGTGGCAACCAGCCGTTCGGCATTGGCGTGAGCATGAAATACACCACCCACCAATTGAACACCCCGGTGGCTGTGGACGGAGGCTATGTCAGCAGTTTCACCGATTGGTCGGTAAAACTGTCGCGGCCGTTCATGGGCGTCGATCTCGATCTGATCTACAGCAATTCCAGTCTTAGTGGCAGCGATTGCTCGGCCTATTCCGGGCACAACAGCGAGTGCGACGGCCTGGTCACGCTCAAAGCCGTACGCACGTTCTATTGATCGGCTGAACTGCTGCGCGCATCCCGCATCACATAAGAATCAGATTTCCGACGCCAGGCTCTCGCAAGGATTTGCCCATGTCTCGCTGGTTCAAACAGATTGCCGCCCTGCTGATCTTCACCCTCGCCCTCGGCGCCTGCAGCCGCGTGGGCCTGGCCTACCGCAACCTCGACGTAATCATTCCGTGGTCGCTCGGCGACTACGTGGACATGAACGGCGAGCAGAAAGACTGGTTCAACGAACGACTGAAGGAACACCTGAGCTGGCACTGCACCACGCAGTTACCCGGTTACCTGGACTGGCTGGATCGTTTGCAGGCCATGGTCGAAAGCAACCAGGTCACCGATGCCGCTTTGCAGGAGCGCACCGCCGAAGCAAAACAGGCGATCGCCGAAACCGCCCGGGAGATCACCCCGTCGGCGATCGAACTGCTGCAGGGTCTGGACGATAAACAGGTGGCGGAAATGAATGACGCGTTTGCCAAGGATTTGCGCAAACGCCAGCAGGAATACGTGAAACCACCCTTGGCCCAGCAGATTAAGGAACGCGGCGAACGCATGGAAAAGCGCTTGAACGATTGGCTGGGTCCGTTGAGCGACACGCAAAAACAACGCGTGGTGGCCTGGACCAACGCCTTGGGTGATCAGAACACCCAATGGATCGCCAACCGTGCGCATTGGCAGCAACAGTTCAGCGCCGCCGTTGCGCAACGCAAAAGTCCGGAATTCCCACAACGCATCGAGACGCTTCTGGTCAATCGCGAGCGGTTATGGACATCGGACTACCGCAAGGCCTACGCCAACACAGAAGCCCAGGCGCGCTCGTTGTTTGTGGACTTGATGGCCGAGAGCACGCCGCAACAACGTGAGCGCTTGCTGAAAAAGATCGAAGGCGTGCGCAAGGATTTCAATGACCTGAAGTGCCTGAAGGCCGCGAAGAAACCTTAAGACATTACACATCCCCCTGTAGGAGTGAGCCTGCTCGCGATAGCGGTTATCCATTCAGCACATATTCAACTGACAGACCG
>NZ_QETJ01000121.1:0-15500 GCF_003105095.1 Pseudomonas sp. NDM
TCCCAATGTAGGAGCTGCCGAAGGCTGCGATCTTTTGACGTTAAAAACCACAAAAAACGGCACCCGAAGGTGCCGTTTTCATTTTCAGCCAGACCAGCAAGGCAATCAGCCCGCCAGACCCGCCTGTTGTACCAGCACCAGCAACGGCTGCGGATACACACCCAGGAAGAACGCGACCAGGGCGATGGCCAGCAGCATCACGCCACCTGCCTTCTGTTCCCAGTGCAGCTGGGCGTCGTGGCGACGCAGGTTTGGCTCGATCAGGTACAGGGTGACCATCACGCGCAGGTAGTAGAAGACGCCGATGGCGCTGCCCAGCACCAATGCGCCGACCAGCCACCACTGACGCGTTTCGACGCCGCTGGCGATGATGTAGAACTTGCCGATGAAGCCAGCGGTCAGCGGAATACCGGCCAGGGACAGCATCATCACAGTCAGCACGGCGGTCAGGTACGGACGGCGCCAGAACAGGCCGCGGTACTCGTACAGCGCGTCAGCGTCGCGGCCGTTGTACGGCGAGGACATCAGGGTGATCACGCCGAACGCGCCGAGGCTGGTGATCACGTAGGTGACCAGGTACACGCCGATGGCTTCCACCGCCAGACCCTTGCTCGCCACCAGTGCGATCAGCAGGTAGCCGAAGTGCGCGATGGACGAATAACCGAGCAGACGCTTGAGGTTGCTCTGGGTCAGGGCCAGCAGGTTACCGAACAGGATCGAGGCAACTGCGATCACGCTGAGCACGTCGCTCAGTACACCACTGCTGGCGGCAGGGGAGAGCTGGAACAGACGCACCATCACCGCAAACACGGCAACCTTCGAAGCGGTCGCGAGGAACGCGGCTACCGGCGCCGGAGCACCTTCGTAAACGTCCGGCGTCCACAAGTGGAACGGAACCAGCGACAGCTTGAACGCCAGACCGATCAGCATCATGCCCAGGCCCAGTTGCGCCAGCGGGCTAGGCAGACCGGTCGCGGCCAGGGCCTGACCGATGCCGACGAAGCTCAGCGAACCGGCGTCGGCGTACAGCAGCGCCATACCGAACAGCAGGAACGCGGAACCGGCGGCCGACAGCACCATGTACTTGATGCCGGCTTCCAGCGAACGCTTGTTGAAGAAGGCGTAAGCCACCAGACCGTAGACCGGTACCGAGAGCAATTCCAGACCGATGAACAAACCGGCCAGATGTTGCGCGCTGACCAGGACCAGACCACCGGCGGCGGCCATCAGGATCAGCAGGTACAGTTCTTCGCGGTTGCCCGGGTAACCCGAACCGCCATCACCGAGGTAGGCGTGGGCGAGGGTGACGCAGGCGAGGGTGGCAACCAGGATCATCGCCATGTACAGGCAGGCGAAGGCATCGATCTGCAGCAATGGGGTCACGGCCAGAGGCGCGACTTTCAACGCAGGCAGGATCGACAGCAGGGCCAGGTTCAGCCCCGCCACCGAAATCAGGAAGGTCTGCGCGTGGTTGCGGCGCCAGGCGATTGCCAGCATCACCACGATAATGGTGAGGCTGGTGATCAACAGTGGCGCAAGCGCAATAAAGTGTTGAATCGTGAATTCCATAGCGCTCTTACCGGGCCGAAGCGAGTTGAGAGAAGGCGGTGCCGAGCCACTGCTGCACGCCATGCATGGTGGCGGCAGAGGTGTCGAGGAACGGTTGCGGGTAGACGCCGAGGTAAATCAGCAGCACCGCCAGACCGAGCACCATGATCAGTTCGCGCGCGTCCATGCCATGCAGCACCGCGTCGGATTTCGACGGGCCGAAGTAGGCACGGTGGATCATGATCAGCGAGTAGACCGAACCGAACACCAGACCGGACGTGGCAATCGCCGTGACCCATGGAGCGCTGGCGAAGGAACCGATCAGGATCAGGAACTCGCCGACAAAGTTACCGGTACCCGGCAAGCCCAGCGACGCCGCAGCGAAGAACAGGCTGATGGCCGGCAGGTAGGCGATGCGCGACCACAGGCCACCCATCTCACGCATGTCGCGAGTGTGCAGACGCTCATACAACTGACCGCTGAGGATAAACAGTGCCGCTGCCGACAGACCGTGCGCGAGCATCTGGATCACTGCACCTTGCAGCGCCAGTTGGCTGCCGGAGTAGATGCCGATCAACACGAAGCCCATGTGGGAAACGGAAGAGAAGGCGATCAGACGCTTGATGTCGGTTTGGGCGAACGCGAGGAACGCGCCGTAGAAGATCCCGATCAGACCCAGGGTCATGGCGATCGGCGCAAACTCGGCCGAAGCGTTCGGGAACAGCGGCAGGGCGAAACGCAGCAGGCCGTAGGCCGCGGTTTTCAGCAGGATACCGGCGAGGTCGACGGAACCGGCAGTCGGCGCCTGGGCGTGAGCGTCAGGCAGCCAGGAGTGGAACGGAACCACTGGCAGCTTGACCGCGAAGGCGATGAAGAAGCCGAGCATCAGGATGTACTCGGTGGTCATCGACATCTTGGTTTTCAACAGGTCGGCGTAGTTGAAGGTAATCACGCCAGTGTTGTTGAAGTTGACCAGCACTAGACCGAGGATCGCCACCAGCATGATCAGGCCGGAAGCCTGAGTGAAGATGAAGAACTTGGTCGCTGCGTAGATCCGGGTTTTCTTGCCGTCCGAAGAACTGTGACCCCAGAGCGCGATGAGGAAGTACATCGGCACCAGCATCATTTCCCAGAAGAAGAAGAACATGAACAGGTCGAGGGCGAGGAACACGCCGACGACACCGCCCAGGATCCACATCAGGTTGAGGTGGAAGAAGCCAACGTGACGTTGAATCTCTTTCCACGAGCAGAGTACCGAGAGGATACCCAGCAGACCGGTCAGCAGGATCATCAACAGCGACAGGCCGTCGAGGGCCAGGTGCACGTTGATGCCGAAACGCTGGATCCAGACATGCTTGAACTCAAGCGCCCAAGTCGGATCGGCGCCCGGCGCCGGTGCGAATGAATAGTCACCGTGGGCCCACAGCCAGAGGCCGAGTGCGAGTTCCAGGGTCATGGTCAACAGCGCAATCCAGCGCGGGAGGGTGGCGCCGAAGCGCTCAGCCATCCAGCACAGCAGGCCGCCGATGAAGGGGATCAGGATTAGCCAAGGCAGAATCATGACGGGCTCGTTTCCTTTCGCAAATTCGCAAGGTTCATATCAGACCGCTACCAGCACGATGGCGCCGATCACCAGCACGGCACCCGCAGCCATCGAAGCAGCGTACCAACGCAGTTGACCGGTCTCGGTGCGGCTCAGGGCGGTGTGACCACCCTTGGCCATACGCGGGATCAGACCGATGGTCTGGTCGAGCGGGTCTTTGCGCAGTACATGGCTGATCGCAAGGTACGGCTTGACGAACCGTTTGTCGTAGATCCAGTCGAAGCCCCAGGCAGCGAACCACCAGGCCGAAAGGAAACGGCCGATGCCGCTGTTGGCGATCACCGAGACGAAGCGACGCTTGCCGAGGAACAGCAGCGCTGCCAGCAGGATACCGGCCAGAGCGATGGCGCCCGAGGCGATTTCCAGACTGTGCTTGGCTTCGCCACCCGCATGGCCAACGCTTTCTGGCAGAACGCCGTGCAGCGGCGGAACGATCATGGCGCCGACGAAAGTCGACAACACGATCAGCACCGACAGCGGCAGCCAGTGAGCGACGCCGTGACCGGCGTGGGCTTCGGTCTTGGCTTCACCGTGGAACGTGATGAAGATCAGGCGGAAGGTGTACAGCGAGGTCATGAACGCACCGACCAGACCTGCGTAGAGCAGACCGTGGTTACCGCTGGCAAACGCTTCCCAGAGGATTTCGTCCTTGGAGTAGAAGCCCGCGGTGACCAGTGGCAGAGCGGCCAGCGCAGCACCACCGACGATGAAGCTGGCGTAGGCCAGTGGCAGTTTCTTCCACAGACCGCCCATCTTGAAGATGTTCTGCTCGTGGTGGCAGGCAACGATCACCGCACCGGAAGCAAGGAACAGCAGGGCCTTGAAGAAGGCGTGGGTCATCAGGTGGAAGATCGCGCCATCCCATGCACCCACGCCCAGCGCCAGGAACATGTAGCCGATCTGGCTCATGGTCGAATAGGCGAGGATACGTTTGATGTCGGTTTGTACCAGCGCGGCGAAGCCTGCGAGAACCAGAGTCACGCCACCGACGATGCCCACCAGGTGCAGGATTTCCGGCGCCAGGGTGAACAGGCCGTGAGTACGGGCGATCAGGTAGACACCGGCGGTGACCATGGTTGCGGCGTGGATCAGTGCCGAAACCGGGGTAGGACCGGCCATTGCGTCCGCGAGCCAGGTTTGCAGCGGCAGTTGCGCCGATTTACCGACTGCACCACCCAGCAGCATCAGGGTTGCCAGGGTGATCCAGAAGTCGCCGACCTGGAATTTCTGCGGTGCCAGCACCAGCAGTTCCTGGATGTTCAGCGTGCCCACTTGCTGGAACAGGATGAACAGGCCGATGGCCATGAACACGTCGCCGATGCGGGTGACGATGAAAGCCTTGAGTGCGGCGTTACCGTTGTTGCGATTGCTGTAGTAGAAACCGATCAACAGGTACGAGCACAGGCCCACGCCTTCCCAGCCGAAGTACAGGAACAACAGGTTATCGCCGAGCACCAGGAACAGCATGCTGGCGATAAACAGGTTGGTGTACGAGAAGAAGCGCGAGTAGCCCGCTTCACCGCGCATGTACCAGGACGCGAACAGGTGGATCAGGAAACCGACGCCCACCACCACGCCGAGCATGGTGATCGACAGGCCGTCGACGTAGAGGGCGAAGTCAGGCTTGAAGCCTTCGACCGCCATCCACTGCCACAGCACCAGGGTGTAGTGACCGCCTTCGGGAGGTGCGACGTTGAACTGCCAGATGACGTAGGCAGCGACAATCGCCGACAAGCCAATGGAACCCACGCCGATCAGCGCCGAGAGGTTTTCCGACCAGCGTCCACGGGAGAACGACAGGAGCAGGAAACCGATCAGAGGGAATACGAAAGTCAGAAAGATCAGGTTCATCCGCGCATCTCACTGGCAGCGTCGATATCGAGCGTGTGGAAGCGGCGATACAGTTGCAGCAGGATCGCCAGGCCAATACTGGCCTCGGCCGCTGCAAGACTGATCACCAGGATGAACATGATCTGTCCATCCGGCTGCGCCCAGCGGGCGCCCGCAACGATGAAGGCCAGGGCAGAGGCGTTCATCATCACTTCCAGACTCATCAACACGAACAAAATGTTGCGGCGGACCATCAGGCCGACCAGACCAAGGCAGAACAGGATCCCGGCAACGGCCAATCCATGTTCGAGAGGGATAGCAGGCATGTCTTACTCCTTCGCCTCGTTACGGCCCAAATGGAACGCCGTGACGGCTGCGGCGAGCAGCAGCATCGAGGCGAGTTCGACCACCAGCAGGTACGGGCCGAACAGGCTGATGCCCACGGCTTTCGCGTCTACGGTGGTGTGGCCGATGGCCTGGCCGCTCTGGTGAGCGAACAGCACATACAGCAGTTCGGCCAGCAGCAGCGCGGCGAGAATCACCGGTCCTGCCCAGATGCCGGGCTTGAGCCAGGTGCGTTCCTGCTGCACCGAGGCCGGGCCGAGGTTGAGCATCATCACCACGAACACGAACAGCACCATGATGGCGCCGGCGTAGGCGATCACTTCCAGCACACCGGCGAACGGCGCACCGAGGGCGAAGAAGGTCATGGCCACGGCGATCAACGAGATGATCAGGTAGAGCAGGGCGTGCACGGGATTGGTGTTGGTGACCACACGCAGCGTGGACACCACAGCAATACCCGATGCGAAATAGAAAGCGAATTCCATCGTTCTTCCTTAAGGCAGCAAGCTCTTCACGTTGATCGGTTCGGCTTCGTTCTGCGCAGCGCCTTTCGGCTTGCCAGCGATTGCCATACCTGCAACACGATAGAAGTTGTAATCAGGGTTTTTGCCGGGGCCGGAGATCAGCAGATCTTCTTTCTCGTACACCAGGTCCTGACGTTTGAACTCGGCCATCTCGAAATCCGGGGTCAGCTGGATCGCGGTGGTCGGACAGGCTTCCTCGCAGAGACCGCAGAAAATGCAGCGCGAGAAGTTGATCCGGAAGAAGTCCGGGTACCAGCGACCGTCTTCGGTTTCAGCTTTCTGCAGCGAGATGCAACCCACCGGGCAGGCCACGGCGCACAGGTTGCAGGCTACGCAGCGTTCTTCGCCATCGGGGTCGCGGGTCAGGACGATGCGGCCACGGTAACGCGGCGGCAGGTAGACCTGCTCCTCGGGGTATTGCAGGGTGTCGCGCTTGCGAAAGCCATGGCCGAAGACCATGACCAGGCTGCGCAACTGGGTACCGGTACCCTTAACGATGTCGCCAATATATTTGAACATGGGTCAAATCCTCACTGAACCGCAACCGCAGGCGTGTTCAACAACACAACCGCAGCGGTCACCAGCAAATTGATCAGGGTCAGTGGCAGGCAGAATTTCCAGCTGAAATCCATCACCTGGTCATAACGCGGACGCGGGATGGAAGCGCGCAGCAGGATGAACAGCATGATGAAGAATGCGGTCTTCAGTGCGAACCAGACGAAGGACAGTTGCGGCAGGATGCCGAACGGACCGTGCCAGCCACCGAAGAACAGGGTGACCAGCAGCGCCGAGATCAGGATGATGCCGATGTATTCACCGACGAAGAACATGCCCCATTTCATACCGGCGTATTCAATGTGGTAACCGTCGGCCAGTTCCTGTTCCGCTTCCGGCTGGTCGAAGGGGTGACGGTGAGTCACGGCGACGCCAGCGATGAAGAAGGTACAGAAGCCGAAGAACTGCGGAATGATGAACCACAGGTTCTGCGCCTGGTACTCGACGATGTCGCGCATGTTGAACGAGCCGACCTGGACCACGATGCCCATCAGGGCCAGGCCCATGAACACTTCGTAGGACACGGTCTGCGCCGAGGCACGCAAGCTGCCGAGCAGGGCGAACTTGTTGTTGCTCGACCAGCCGGCGAACAGCACGGCGTACACCGACAGACCGGCCATGGCGAAGAAGAACAGCAGGCCGATGTTCAGATCCGCCACGCCCCAGGTCGGGGTGATCGGGATGATCGCGAAGGCGATCAGCAGGGCGGACATGGCCACCACCGGTGCCAGGGTGAAGATCACCTTGTCGGCAAACGGCGGGGTCCAGTCTTCCTTGAAGAACATCTTCAGCATGTCGGCGGCGATCTGGAACATGCCGAACGGGCCAACGCGGTTCGGACCGTAACGGTCCTGCCACCAGCCCAGCAGGCGACGTTCGACAAAGCTGAGCAAGGCGCCCGCGACCACCACGGCCAGCAGGATCACGATGGCTTTGATGACCGTCAGGATCACATCGATCACTTCAGGGGTGAACCAGGTCATTGCGCTGCCTCCTGCAGACCGTCGACGGACACGCCGGCGAATGCCGGTGGAATGCCGGCGATGCCCGCAGGCAATGCCACCAGACCGGCGCCCAGTTCTTCATTGATGCGCAGCGGCAGACGCAGGGTCTGGCCGGCCACGTTCAGGCTCAGCAGGGCACCGTCGTTGACACCGAGGCGGTCGGCTTCGGATTTCGCCAGAGCCACATATGGCGCCGGAATGCGTTCTTGCACCGGGGCGGCTTTCGACGAGTTCTCTTCGCTGCCGAACAGGTGGAAGAACGGCACGGCTTGCCAGGTACCCGGCGCCGGGTTGAAGGCACGCGGCGCAGCGGCGAACCAGTTCAGCGAGTCGCCATTGCTTTCGATCAGGCGTGTGCCCGGATCGCCAGCGCGCAGGTGACCACCGACTTCGTCCTGGAACTTGTTCCACGCTTGTGGCGAGTTCCAGCCCGGCGACCATGCGAATGGCACCTGTTGACGCGGTTCGGCGGAGCCCGAGTAACCTTCCATGGAGAAGGCGAACGCGGTGTCCTGGTCTTGCGGGGTACGCGGTTCGTGAACGCTGATGTCGGCGCGCATTGCGGTGCGACCGGAGTAACGCAGCGGCTCACGCGCCAGTTTCAGACCCTTGATGCGGAACGCAGCGGAAGGTGCAGCATCGACGATACGTGCCAGTTGCGCGGTGCTCGAGGCAACGGCAGCGGTGACGTGGTCGAGTTGCGTCCAGTCGATCGGCTGGTTCAGCAGGGTCGCGCGCAGGGCGTGCAGCCAGCGCCAGCCTTCGTGTACCAGAATGCTCGCGTCGAGGTATTGCGGATCGAAAACCTGGAAGAAGCGCTGGGCGCGACCTTCCTGGCTGACCAGCGTACCGTCGCCTTCGGCGAAGCTCGCCGCTGGCAGCACCAGGTGCGCGCGATCGGTGGTGGCGGTTTTCTGATGGTCGGCGACGATCACCACCTTAGCGGCGTTCAGCGCAGCATCGACCTTGGCTTTGGCGGTGCGGGTGTACAGATCGTTTTCCAGCACGACGATAGCGTCGGCCTTGCCATCGATGACCGCTTGCAGCGCGGCGTCGACCGATTCGCCACCGAGCATGGCCAGACCGAGGCTGTTGGCCTCCGGCACGATCAGGCTGATCGAACCGTTCTTCTCGCGCAGCTTCAGGGCCTTGGCGATGTTCGCGGCGGCTTCGATCAAGGCTTTGGAACCCAGCGAAGTACCGGCGATGATCAGCGGGCGCTTGGCGGCGAGCAGGGCGTCGGCGATGCGCTGCGACAGTTCCAGGGCTTCAGCGTCCAGGCCTTCGACAGCCGGAGCGCTGGCATCCAGCGCGTGAGCCACGGCGAAACCGATGCGTGCCAGGTCATCCGGAGCGGCGTGTACGCATTCTTCAGCGACGTCATCGAGCTTGGTTTCCGCCAGGCTGGCGATGAACAGCGGGTTCAGCGCGTGCTGGCCGATGTTCTTCACCGCCGCATCGAGCCAAGGCTGGACGCGCATGGCTTCGGCCATGTCTTCAGCCTTGCCCTTGACCGACTGACGCAGGGCCAGCGCCATGCGCGCGGCGGTCTGGGTCAGGTCTTCGCCGAGGACGAAGATCGCGTCGTGGTCTTCGATGTCGCGCATGTTCGGCACAGGCAGCGGGCTGTCGTTCAGCACCTGCAGGACCAGACGGATGCGCTCCAGCTCGGAGGCTTCGATACCTGAGTAGAAGTGCTCGGCGCCGACCAGTTCGCGCAGCGCGTAGTTGCTTTCGAGGCTGGCACGTGGCGAACCGATACCGACGATGTTGCGCCCGCGCAGCAGATCGGCGGCTTTATCCAGCGCCGCGTCGAGGCTGAGCTTGGTGCCATCGGCCAGCAGCGGTTGACGTGGACGGTCGGTACGGTTGACGTAGCCGTAGCCGAAACGGCCACGGTCGCAGAGGAAGTACTGGTTCACCGAACCGTTGAAGCGGTTTTCGATACGACGCAGTTCACCGTAACGCTCGCCCGGGGAGATGTTGCAACCGCTCGAGCAGCCGTGGCAGATGCTCGGCGCGAACTGCATGTCCCACTTGCGGTTGTAGCGCTCGGAGTGAGTCTTGTCGGTGAACACACCGGTCGGGCAGACCTCGGTGAGGTTGCCGGAGAATTCGCTCTCGAGGGTGCCGTCTTCAACGCGACCGAAGTACACGTTGTCGTGGGCGCCGAACACGCCGAGGTCGGTGCCGCCGGCGTAGTCCTTGTAGAAACGCACGCAGCGGTAGCAAGCGATGCAGCGGTTCATCTCGTGGGAAATGAACGGGCCCAGTTGCTGGTTCTGGTGGGTGCGCTTGCTGAAGCGATAGCGGCGCTCGTTGTGGCCGGTCATCACTGTCATGTCTTGCAGGTGGCAGTGACCGCCTTCCTCGCACACCGGGCAGTCGTGCGGGTGGTTGGTCATCAGCCATTCGACAACGCTGGCGCGGAACGCCTTGGATTCTTCATCGTCGATGGAGATCCAGGTGTTGTCGGTGGCTGGGGTCATGCAGGACATGACGATGCGACCACGGGTGTCGTTCTCGTCGGTGTACTGCTTGACCGCGCACTGGCGGCAGGCCCCGACGCTACCAAGCGCGGGGTGCCAGCAGAAATATGGAATGTCGAGCCCCAGCGACAGACATGCCTGTAACAGGTTGTCTGCCCCGTCGACTTCGAGCGCTTTGCCGTCTACGTGGATAGTGGCCATGGTTCAAAGGTCTTCGTTGGCCCGGTGTCAGCGGGCGTGGCTAATGGAATCTTGTTATGCGTCCGAATCCAAACAGCCCCGAAGGGCGTCATCGGACGAAAGGCGAAGGGCACGGACCCTTCGCCTTTTAAGCGTTTACGCGCCGACTACGATCGGCCTTGCCAGAGGCGGGACGGCGGCGCTGACAGGCGCGATACCGGCTTCGAACTCTGGACGGAAGTATTTGATGGCGCTGCCCAGCGGCTCCACGGCACCCGGTGCGTGAGCACAGAAGGTTTTGCCCGGGCCAAGGAAACCGACCAGACCCAGCAGGGTCTCGATGTCGCCTGGCTGGCCCTTGCCCTGTTCGATGGCCATCAGCAGCTTGACGCTCCATGGCAGACCATCGCGGCACGGGGTGCAGAAACCGCAGGATTCACGGGCGAAGAACTGCTCCATGTTGCGCAGCAGCGAGACCATGTTGACGCTGTCGTCCACCGCCATCGCCAGGCCGGTACCCATACGGGTGCCGACCTTGGCGATGCCGCCGGCATACATTTGTGCGTCGAGGTGCTCCGGCAGGAGGAAACCGGTACCGGCGCCCCCCGGCTGCCAGGCCTTGAGCTTGAAGCCGTCGCGCATGCCGCCGGCGTAGTCTTCGAAGAGCTCGCGACCGGTGACGCCGAATGGCAGTTCCCACAGGCCCGGATTCTTGACCTTGCCGGAGAATCCCATGAGCTTGGTGCCCATGTCTTCGGAGCCTTCGCGGGCCAACGATTTGTACCAGTCAACGCCGTCGGCAATGATCGCCGGCACGTTGCACAGGGTTTCGACGTTGTTCACGCAGGTCGGCTTGCCCCACACACCGACGGCGGCAGGGAAGGGCGGCTTGGAGCGCGGGTTGGCGCGGCGGCCTTCGAGGGAGTTGATCAGTGCGGTTTCTTCACCGCAGATGTAACGCCCGGCGCCAGTGTGGACGAACAGTTCGAAATCGAAACCGCTGCCCAGAATGTTCTTGCCCAGCAGGCCGGCCGCCTTGGCTTCTTCCACGGCACGGTTGAGGTGCTTGGCGGCGGTGGTGTATTCGCCGCGCAGGAAGATGTAGCCACGGTAGGTTTTCAGTGCGCGGGCACTGATCAGCATGCCTTCGATCAGCAGATGGGGCAGTTGCTCCATCAGCATGCGGTCTTTCCAGGTGTTCGGCTCCATTTCATCCGCGTTGCACAGCAGGTAGCGGATGTTGATGGATTCGTCCTTGGGCATCAGGCCCCACTTCACGCCAGTGGGGAAGCCGGCACCGCCGCGACCCTTGAGGCCGGCGTCTTTCACGGTCTGGACGATGGCGTCCTGATCCATGTCGGCGAAGGCTTTGCGCGCGGCGGCGTAACCGTTCTTGGCCTGGTACTCGTCGAGCCACACGGCTTCGCCGTCATCGCGCAGACGCCAGGTCAGGGGATGCGTCTCGGCCGAACGCTGAATGCGGTTGGCAGGACCGAAAGATGTCAGGGTCATACGTAGCCCTCGAGCAGTTTGGCCACGCCAGCAGGCTGGACATCGCCAAAGGTGTCGTCGTCGATCATCAGCGCCGGTGCCTTGTCGCAGTTGCCGAGGCAGCAGACAGGCAGCAGGGTGAAACGACCGTCGGCGGTGGTCTGACCCAGGCCGATGCCCAGATTGTTCTGGATTTCGCTGACCACCGACTCGTGGCCGCCGATGTAGCAGACCATGCTGTCGCAGACGCGAATGATGTGGCGGCCGACCGGCTGACGGAAGATCTGGCTGTAGAACGTCGCCACGCCTTCAACGTCGCTGGCCGGGATGCCGAGGATCTCGCCGATCGCGTACAGGGCGCCGTCCGGCACCCAGCCGCGTTCCTTCTGAACGATTTTCAGGGCTTCGATCGACGCCGCGCGCGGGTCTTCGTAGTGATGCAGCTCGTGCTCGATGGCCGAGCGCTCGGTTTCACTCAAGGTGAAACGGTCTGTCTGGATAAGCGTGCTGTTCATGCTTAGCGGTCCACGTCGGCCATAACGAAGTCGATACTACCCAGGTACGCAATCAAGTCCGCGACCATGCTGCCTTTGATCACCGAAGGGATCTGCTGCAGGTGCGGGAAGCTCGGAGTACGGATCCGGGTACGGTAGCTCATGGTGCCGCCGTCGCTCGTCAGGTAATAACTGTTGATGCCCTTGGTCGCTTCGATCATCTGGAAGGATTCGTTGGCCGGCATGACCGGGCCCCACGAAACCTGCAGGAAGTGCGTGATCAGGGTTTCGATGTGCTGCAGCGTGCGCTCTTTCGGTGGCGGCGTGGTCAGCGGGTGATCCGCCTTGTACGGGCCTTCCGGCATGTTGCGCATGCATTGATCGATGATCTTGATGCTCTGGCGCATCTCTTCGACGCGAACCATGCAGCGGTCGTAGGCATCGCCGTTGACGGCCAGCGGCACTTCGAATTCGAAGTTCTCGTAGCCCGAATACGGACGCGCCTTGCGCAGGTCGAAATCGCAACCGGTGGAACGCAGGCCGGCACCGGTGACGCCCCATTCCAGGGCCTCTTTGGTGTTGTAGGCAGCGACGCCGACGGTACGGCCCTTGAGGATGCTGTTCTGCAGGGCGGCCTTGGTGTATTCGTCCAGGCGCTTGGGCATCCACTCGACGAAATCCTTGACCAGTTTTTCCCAGCCGCGCGGCAGGTCGTGTGCGACGCCACCGATGCGGTACCAGGCCGGGTGCAGACGGAAACCGGTGATCGCCTCGATCACCGTGTACGCCTTCTGGCGGTCGGTGAAGGTGAAGAACACCGGCGTCATGGCGCCGACGTCCTGGATGTAGGTGCCAAGGAACAGCAGGTGACTGGTGATACGGAAGAACTCGGCCATCATGATGCGGATGACGTCGACCTTCTGCGGCACCTTGATGCCGGCGAGCTTCTCGACCGAGAGCACGTACGGCAGGTTGTTCATCACGCCGCCGAGGTAGTCGATGCGGTCGGTGTACGGAATGTAGCTGTGCCAGGACTGACGTTCGCCCATCTTCTCGGCGCCACGGTGGTGGTAACCGATGTCCGGGACGCAATCGACGATATCTTCGCCGTCCAGCTGCAGAATGATGCGGAACGCACCGTGCGCGGAAGGGTGGTTCGGGCCGAGGTTGAGAAACATGTAGTCCTCGTTGGCACCGGAACGCTTCATGCCCCAGTCTTCGGGACGGAAACGCGCGGCTTCCTCTTCAAGCTGCTGCTTGGCAAGGTTGAGGCTGTACGGATCGAATTCGGTGGCGCGCGCCGGGAAGTCCTTGCGCAGCGGGTGACCTTCCCAGGTCGGCGGCATCATGATGCGCGACAGGTGCGGGTGGCCTTTGAAGTCGATGCCGAACATGTCCCAGACTTCGCGTTCGTACCAGTTGGCGTTCGGCCAGATGCTGGTGACGGAAGGCATGCTGAGGTCGCCTTCGGACAAGGCCACCTTGATCATCACGTCACTATTACGCTCCAGCGACATGAGGTGATAGAACACGGTGAAATCGGCGCCGGTCGGCAGCCCTTGACGCTTGGTGCGCAGACGCTCGTCCACGCCGTGCAGGTCATAGAGCATGACGTACGGCTTGGGCAGGTTGCGCAGGAAAGTCAGGACTTCAACCAGTCTGGTGCGGGCCACCCACAGCACCGGCATGCCGGTGCGGGTTGCCTGCGCGGTAAACGCTTCGGCGCCAAAACGGTTGTTCAGTTCGACGACCACATCCTGGTCGTCTGCCTTGTAAGGCGGGATGTACAGAGCACTGCCTGTAGTCATGGTTATTTTTTCGCTTTCGGTCAACGTAAAGAATGAAGCCAGCTTCTCGTTACTTGGAACAGAACTGGATCAGACTTCGTCAGGGCTGCGCAGATTGGTGACTGCGATTCGCTGTTCGCGGCGCTGTTCCTTCTGCGATGGCATGTCGGCGCGATACACGCCTTGATCACCAACGACCCAGGAAAGCGGACGACGCTCCTGTCCAATCGATTCCTGCAACAGCATCAAGCCTTGCAGAAATGCTTCCGGACGGGGCGGGCAGCCAGGTACGTAGACGTCCACGGGCAGGAACTTGTCTACGCCTTGAACCACGGAGTAGATGTCGTACATGCCGCCGGAGTTGGCGCACGAACCCATGGAGATGACCCATTTCGGTTCGAGCATTTGCTCGTAGAGACGCTGAATGATCGGCGCCATCTTGATGAAGCAGGTACCGGCGATAACCATGAAGTCGGCCTGACGCGGCGAGGCCCGGATCACTTCGGCGCCAAAGCGCGCGATGTCGTGGGGCGCCGTGAAGGCGGTGGTCATTTCCACGTAGCAGCACGACAGGCCGAAGTTGTACGGCCACAGGGAGTTCTTACGTCCCCAGTTGACCGCGCCACTCAGCACGTCTTCCAGCTTGCCCATGAAAATGTTTTTGTGGACTTGATCTTCTAACGGATCGGCAACGGTTTCCCGCTGGCCAATCGGATACTGCTCGTTAGGAGCATCGGGGTCGATCCTGGTGAGATTGTATTGCATTGCCAAAGCCTCATTGTTTCAGCTTCGCCTGCCGCTTGCGACGAGCTTCCGGAGCCCAGTCAAGGGCGCCCACTCGGAACAGGTAGACAAGACCTGCCAACAGAATTGCTATGAAAACGAGAGCTTCGACGAATCCGGTCCAGCCGCTTTCGCGGACGGACACAGACCATGCAAAGAGAAAGAGGGCTTCGATATCGAAGATCACGAAGAGCATCGCGACCAGATAGAATTTGGCTGAGAGCCGCAAGCGGGCGCCACCGGTAGGTAGCATGCCCGACTCGAACGGTTCGTTTTTGCTGCGACCCCAGGCTTTTGACCCGAGGAGGCTGGAGACGCCAAGCATGAAGGCACACAGGCCGACGACACCCAGAAGGAAAATGGCAAAGCCCCAGTTGTGGGCCATGAGTCCTGTCGCTTCGGGCATGCTGGTAATCCTTAACAGAGAGCAAAGGTCTCTGAGCTTGATAAAGAAATAAGGCAGTGACGATATGTCGCAGCAATCAATCGGGCTGATTTTATGGCTAAACACCCGGCAAGTAAAATTCCAAAGGCGAAATTATTTACCGGATTAAGGACATAGCGCTTGCTCACAGCCCTGCGGCCCATGCGTTGCGGGCATTAGCCGGGTTTCCATCAATTATGTTTTGTAGGGTTTGTAACGAACATAGTTGCTGCTGAATGATAATTGATATCGTTTGCAGTGGTTTTGTAACTGTTTAACGAGTGAGTGGTTGGGAAGTTGTCTTACTTGCGCGTTACTGCAAGTAGCGAAGCCTACGGTTTTAGCGGAAATTTCTGACGCTTGTACCGCTTCAGATCAATGTTTCACGCCCACGGCACAGATCCCCTGTAGGAGTGAGCCTGCTCGCGATGGCGGTCTGTCAG
>NZ_QETJ01000122.1:0-15469 GCF_003105095.1 Pseudomonas sp. NDM
GCGGTCGATCAGCCGACATCAATATCGAATGTCAGACCGCTATCGCGAGCAGGCTCACTCCTACAAGGGATTTGTGGTGAGGTGATAAACGGCATTGGCCAAGGCAATGTCTTCCAGGCCCAGACCGATCGAACGGAAAAACACATGCCGCTGGTAATCAGGGCGCGGGACTTTGTCGCTGAGCAAATCCGCCAGATCGCCCACAATCGATTCCTTGTGCCATCCATGCTGCTCAGCGGCAATCAACATCTCACCCGCCGACCCCGGCGTGGTCTGACGATAGTCGCAGAACACCTGCATGTCGTTGAGGCTGCCCGGCGGCACTTCATGTGCGCGGGGGGCGTTGGTGCTGATCGAGGTGATCAGCGCCGGTTTGCTCAATTCGGCAGGCTCGATCACCGGCCCGGCAGACGAGGTGCAGAGCATGATCACGTCAGCTTCGGCGATAGCGGCCTCGCGGCTTTCGGCAATCTTCAGTTGCGGCGCGGTGGTCCTCAACACGGCCTGTGTCTCAGGATCTTCCAGCAGCGACGGCGAGTACACGCTGATGCTTTGCCATTCGCGCAAGGTTTTGACGTAATGCAGATGCGCCTGAGCGACTTTCCCGCTGCCGATGATCGCCAGTCGTTGGGCATTCGCCGGTGCGAGGGCGTCAACCGCCACTGCCGTGGTCGCGGCGGTGCGCGCGGTAGTCAGTTCGCCGGCATCGCAGAGCAGCAGCGGCTGGCCGGTTTTCATCGACATCAGCAGGGTCCACGCCGTCACCAGCGCACCCTGCTCACGAACGATATACGGCGAAGTCTTCACGCCGTACACGCCGTCCTCGGCCAGCACGCCCAGATAATTGATGAAGTCGCCGGCGCCCTGTGGAAATTCCACCCACTGCTGAGCTGGCTGCACGGCGGTACCGGCCGCCAGATCACGGAACAGTTTGCGCAGGATCTGCGGCACGTCGATTCGCGTCAGCAGATCACGGGCTTGGGCTTGATCGATCACGTACGGGGTACCGGACATCTCGCTCTCCAAAGATAAACTTATTATTCCATTATGGACTTTTGGTTCTGGCGAGCAACCGTCGGGCGTAAAAAAAGCGCAGTCCGTTTCCGGCTGCGCTTTTTCGTATCGCGAGGCTTATTGTGGGCGCTTGCGCTCAACCGCGCGGAGCAGATGCGTCGGCGGTGTTTCGCAGCTGATCTTGCGACCGAGCTTTTCTTCGATGGACGGCAACTGATAGGAGTCGTCCTCACCGGCGAAGCTGATCGACACACCGTCAGCGCCGGCGCGACCGGTACGGCCGATGCGGTGCACGTAATCGTCCGGCACTTCCGGCAGGGTGAAGTTGATCACGTGGCTGATACCGTCGATGTGAATGCCGCGACCGGCGACATCGGTGGCCACCAGCACGCGAATCTTGCCTTCGCGGAAACCTTCGAGGGTCTTGATGCGCTTGTGCTGCGGCACGTCACCGGACAATTGCGCGGCGTTGATGCCGTCACGCACAAGGCGCTCCTCGATGCGGCGCACTTCGTCCTTGCGGTTGGCAAACACGATGACCCGCTCCCAACCGTTGTCGTTGACCAGGTTGTAGAGCAGTTTGTATTTGTCGGCGGCGGCCACGGCGTAGATGTGCTGCTCGACGTTCTCATTGGCGACGTTGGTGATTTCGATTTCGACGATCGCCGGATCCGTGGTCCATTGCTTGGCAAGGTTCATCACGTCTTCGGTAAAGGTCGCGGAGAACAGCAAGGTCTGGCGCTCGGACTTCGGCGGGGTCTGACGAATGATCTGCCGAACCTGCGGGATGAAACCCATGTCGAGCATGCGGTCGGCTTCGTCCAGCACCATCACTTCGACCATGTCCAGGTGCACGTCGCCGCGCTGGTTGAAGTCGAGCAAGCGGCCCGGGGTCGCGACGAGAATGTCGCAGTGGCGCGCTTCGAGGTGCTTGAGTTGCTTGTCGAAGTCCATGCCTCCGACGAACGTCATCACGTTGAGGCCGGTGTACTTGGTCAGGTCTGCGGCGTCCTTGGCGATCTGCACCACCAGTTCGCGGGTCGGCGCGATGATCAACGCGCGCGGTTCGCCCATGTAGCGCTCTTTGGGCGGCGGCGTCTGCAGCAGTTGGGTGATGATCGAGATCAAAAACGCGGCGGTCTTGCCGGTGCCGGTCTGCGCACGGCCGATGGCATCTTTGCCGGCGAGGGTGAAGCCCAGCACCTGCGCCTGGATCGGCGTGCAGTAAGGAAAGCCCAGGTCCTGGATGGCGTGCATCAGTTCCGGGGCGAGCTTGAAATCGTGAAAGCGGGTTTTGCCTTCCTGCGGCTCGACGACGAAGTCTTCGAGTTTCCAGGGAATTACCGCTGCCTTGGGCTTCGGTTCGCGACGCGGTCTGGCCGGTTTCGGCGTTTCGCTGCGCGCAGGCTCGGCGGCAATTGGCGCGGCCGTAGCGGGTTTTTCTTCTGGCTTCGGTGTGGCTGCGGGAGCGGGGCGGTCGGCCTGTGGGGCATCGGTGCGATGACCGGGGGCGTGCGACGGCGCGCTGGAAACTGGCGCGAGCTGCTCAGCCTCGCTTTTACCGAACATTTTCTTGAGTGCTTTGAGCACGGTCATCTCATCAATTGGTTAAGGAATGTACGCCGGCCAGTGTAATGCAAGAAACGGGCGCGGCGTAGTAGGAGGGATCAAAGGGCAGGGATTGGTCGCCAATCAGCGCAGGCGTTCGCTCAACCAGACGCCGATGTCGCGAATCTCTTCAGGTAACACTTCGTGCTCCATTGGGTATTCCTGCCATGTCACGGTGACACCATGCTTCACCAAATGCTCATAGGCACTGCGCCCCATCGAGTTCTGCACCACCCCATCGAACTGACCGTGCAGACACAGCGCAGGAATGCGCTGCTGACTGGCGCAAAGCTCCATCTCTTCAGTGAAGGTCGGCGCATATGTCGACAACGCCAGCACCCCACCCAACGGCCCCTGCCATTTCAGGAAAGCGGTGTGCAATACCACGGCGCCGCCCTGGGAGAATCCGGCCAGAAAAATCCGCGAGGCGTCTATTCCGCTGGCGCGCTCGCTCTCGATCAGTCCGATGATGCGATCCGCCGACGCTTCCAACTGGTCACGGTCAATCGCCCGGGCCGGGCTCATGGCCTTGATGTCGTACCAGCTGGGCATGGCATATCCGCCATTTATCGTCACTGGAAGAGTGGGTGCCTGGGGCAGCACAAAACGTGTGCTCAGCAGGCTTTCCTGCAGCGCCTCGGCGACCGGCAGGAAGTCGTAGCGGTCGGCGCCGAGGCCGTGCAGCCAGATCACGCAGGCATCCGCGGGCTTAACAGGCTGAAGAATCAAGGGCTCGGTCATGTCTGCTCCAAAAATGTGCGGGCGCTCTCATTGAGTGCGTGATTGAAGTGCGCGCCCGGTTGATCCGTTAACAAGATGTCGCAAGGTTACAAGTTTAGCTATTGACGTGTCGCGCAATGACTTCGGCAAGCGGTGTGGTACGGCCTTTGCTATGAAGCTTTGCGTACGAAGCATCCGTTGTGCGGCGGTAACACTATCAGTGTCAGTCGCGCGATGGGATAGCAACGAATCCGGTGATGGATGTTCGCCAATGGCCGCTACGGGCTTAGCGAACGTGAAAGGGCTACAGCCCGTTCGGCCGATTGGTGAGAAGTGAGTGATCCATGATGTGGATCTTCTCCTACTAGACTCATAGCGAAGGTCTTACGTCGGTTGACCCCAAAAAAAGCCAACACGGGTCAACAACGCCTCAAAAGGGTGCGACAGGACTCAAGCTCCGACACAACAAGAGCAAAACTGGAGGTTTGAATGAAGATGTTGAAATCCACTCTGGCGGTCGTGACTGCTGCAGCAGTACTCGGTGTCAGCGGGTTCGCTCAGGCGGGTGCAACCCTGGATGCGGTACAGAAAAAAGGTTTCGTGCAGTGTGGCGTGAGCGACGGTCTGCCGGGCTTCTCGGTACCGGATGCGACCGGCAAGATCCTCGGCATCGACGCCGACGTCTGCCGCGCTGTGGCCGCTGCCGTTTTCGGCGACGCCAACAAGGTCAAGTTCAGCCAGTTGAACGCCAAGGAGCGCTTCACCGCGCTGCAGTCCGGCGAGATCGACATCCTGTCGCGCAACACCACCATGACCAGCTCCCGTGACGCGGGCATGGGTCTGAAATTTCCGGGCTTCATTACCTACTACGACGGCATCGGCTTTCTGGTGAACAACAAGCTGGGCGTGAAAAGTGCCAAAGAGCTCGACGGCGCGACCATCTGCATTCAGGCCGGTACCACCACCGAGCTGAACGTTTCCGACTACTTCCGTGGCAACGGTCTGAAATACACTCCGATCACCTTCGACACCTCCGATGAAAGCGCCAAGTCGCTGGAATCCGGTCGTTGCGACGTGCTGACCTCCGACAAGTCCCAGCTGTTCGCCCAGCGCAGCAAGCTGGCCTCGCCGAAGGACTACGTGGTTCTGCCGGAAACCATTTCCAAGGAGCCACTGGGCCCGGTCGTACGTAATGGCGACGACGAGTGGCTGGCGATCGTGCGTTGGGTCGGCTACGCGCTGCTCAATGCCGAAGAAGCCGGCATCACTTCGAAGAACGTCGAAGCTGAAGCCAAGTCGACCAAGAACCCGGACGTGGCCCGTATGCTCGGCGCTGACGGCGAATACGGCAAAGACCTGAAACTGCCGAAAGACTGGGTTGTGCAGATCGTCAAGCAAGTCGGCAACTACGGTGAAATCTTCGAGAAAAACCTCGGCAAGAGCACTCCGCTGGAAATCGACCGTGGCCTGAACGCCCTGTGGAACAACGGCGGCATTCAGTACGCACCACCAGTGCGCTAATGGTTCTATCACCCGGCGGGCCAACCGCCGGGTGATGTTCTTGTTCCATTTCTTTCGGGGCACTTCATGCAAAATTCTATCGGCGCACCAAAGCAGAGGCTCAGCCTCAGCGATCCACGAGTGCGTGCGTGGCTATTCCAGATCATCACGGTTGTGGCGGTGGTCTCGCTTGGCTGGTACCTGTTCGACAATACGCAAACCAACCTTCAGCACCGGGGCATCACTTCTGGTTTCAGCTTTCTGGAGCGCAGTGCCGGGTTCGGCATCGCTCAACACCTGATCGACTACACCGAAGCGGACAGCTACGCGCGGGTGTTCGTCATCGGCCTGCTCAACACCCTGTTGGTAACCTTTATCGGCGTGATTCTGGCGACGATTCTCGGTTTCATCGTCGGCGTGGCGCGCCTGTCGCAGAACTGGATCATCGCCAAACTGGCGACGGTATATGTGGAAGTGTTCCGCAACATTCCGCCACTGCTGCAGATCCTGTTCTGGTACTTCGCGGTATTCCTGACCATGCCGGGGCCGCGCAACAGCCATAACTTCGGCGACACCTTCTTCGTCAGCAGCCGTGGCCTGAACATGCCGGCCGCACTTGCAGCTGACGGCTTCTGGGCGTTCGTGGTCAGCATCGTGCTGGCGATCGTCGGCATCGTGCTGATGTGCCGCTGGGCCAACAAGCGCTTCGAAGAAACCGGTGTACCGTTCCACAAGTTCTGGACCGGCCTGGCAATTGTGCTGGTGATCCCGACCTTGTGCGCGCTGATCTTCGGCGCTCCGCTGCACTGGGAAATGCCCGAGCTCAAGGGCTTCAACTTTGTCGGCGGCTGGGTGCTGATCCCGGAACTGCTGGCCTTGACCCTGGCGCTCACCGTGTACACCGCGGCCTTCATCGCTGAAATCGTGCGTTCCGGGATCAAGTCGGTCAGCCATGGCCAGACCGAAGCGGCGCGTTCGCTTGGCCTGCGCAACGGCCCGACCCTGCGCAAGGTGATCATCCCGCAAGCTTTGCGCGTGATCATTCCGCCGCTGACCAGCCAATACCTCAACCTGGCGAAAAACTCCTCGCTGGCCGCCGGTATCGGTTACCCGGAAATGGTTTCGCTGTTCGCTGGCACCGTGCTCAACCAGACCGGGCAGGCCATCGAAGTGATTGCCATCACCATGAGCGTGTACCTGGCGATCAGTATCAGCATTTCCCTGCTGATGAACTGGTACAACAAGCGCATTGCGCTGATCGAGCGGTAAGGAAAAGCGCATGAGTACTCATACTTTCAAACCCGACATGCCTCCACCCAACAGCAGCATCGGCGTGGTGGCGTGGATGCGCGCGAACATGTTCTCCAGCTGGCTCAACACCCTGCTGACGCTGTTTGCGTTCTACCTGATTTATCTCGTGGTACCTCCGATCCTCAGTTGGGCGATCGTCGATGCCAACTGGGTTGGCACCACCCGCGCCGACTGCACCAAGGAGGGCGCCTGCTGGGTGTTCATCCAGCAGCGGTTCGGCCAGTTCATGTACGGTTATTACCCGACCGAACTGCGCTGGCGCGTGGACCTGACCGTGTGGCTGGCGGTCATCGGCGCAGCACCCCTGTTCATCTCGCGGATGCCGCGTAAAGCGGTCTATGGCCTGAGCTTTCTGGTGCTGTACCCGATCATCGCCTTCACCTTGTTGCACGGCGGTTTCGGTCTGACCACCGTGCCGACCAGCCAGTGGGGCGGGCTGATGCTGACCCTGGTGATCGCCACCGTCGGCATTGCCGGCGCTTTGCCGCTGGGCATCGTGCTGGCGCTGGGGCGGCGTTCGAATATGCCAGCGATTCGTGTGGTCTGCGTGACCTTCATCGAATTCTGGCGCGGCGTGCCGTTGATCACGGTGCTGTTCATGTCCTCGGTGATGCTGCCGCTGTTCCTGCCCGAAGGCATGAACTTCGACAAACTGCTGCGGGCGCTGATCGGGGTGATCCTGTTCCAGTCGGCCTACGTCGCCGAAGTGGTGCGCGGCGGTCTGCAAGCGATTCCCAAAGGGCAGTACGAAGCGGCTGCGGCGATGGGCCTCGGTTACTGGCGTTCGATGGGCCTGGTGATTTTGCCGCAGGCCTTGAAGCTGGTGATTCCGGGCATCGTCAACACGTTCATTGCGCTTTTCAAGGACACCAGCCTGGTGATCATCATTGGCCTGTTCGACCTGCTCAACAGCGTCAAGCAAGCCGCCGCCGACCCGAAATGGCTGGGCATGGCCACCGAAGGCTACGTGTTCGCCGCCCTGGTGTTCTGGATTTTCTGTTTTGGTATGTCGCGCTATTCCATGCATCTGGAACGCAAGCTCGACACTGGCCACAAGCGTTAGGAGTTCTCTGTAAATGAGCGAAGCAATCAAAAAGCCTGTGGGTCCGGAAGGCATCATCCAGATGCAGGGCGTGAACAAGTGGTACGGCCAGTTTCACGTACTCAAAGACATCAACCTCAACGTCAAACAGGGCGAACGCATCGTGCTGTGCGGCCCGTCGGGTTCCGGTAAATCCACGACGATTCGTTGCCTGAATCGTCTGGAAGAACACCAGCAGGGCCGCATCGTCGTCGACGGCGTGGAATTGACCAACGACCTCAAGCAGATCGAAGCGATCCGCCGCGAAGTCGGCATGGTGTTTCAGCACTTCAACCTGTTCCCGCACCTGACCATTTTGCAGAACTGCACCCTGGCGCCGATGTGGGTGCGCAAGATGCCCAAGCGCAAGGCCGAGGAAATCGCCATGCATTACTTGGAGCGCGTACGCATTCCGGAGCAGGCGCACAAGTATCCGGGGCAACTGTCCGGCGGTCAGCAACAGCGTGTGGCGATCGCCCGCGCCCTGTGCATGAAGCCGAAAATCATGCTGTTCGACGAACCGACTTCAGCACTCGATCCGGAAATGGTGAAAGAGGTTCTCGACACCATGATCGGCCTGGCCGAAGACGGCATGACCATGCTCTGCGTGACCCACGAAATGGGCTTCGCCCGCACCGTGGCGAACCGCGTGATTTTCATGGACAAGGGCGAGATCGTCGAGCAGGCAGCGCCGAACGACTTCTTCGATAACCCGCAGAATGATCGGACCAAGTTGTTCTTGAGTCAGATTTTGCATTGATGGCGGATGAGTAAAAACCAACCCGGCGATGTGCCGGGTTTGTTTTTTCTGAACGGTTCAGGACACGGAGAGGGATTCGTGTTCTTTGTGGACGATGTGCTCGAAACCTCTCAAGTCGGCACCTTCGCCGAGAGTCTTTACATCGGTTAGCAAGTACGGATAACGATCCAATAAACGCATCAACAGTATGAGCGCCTTGGGCGGCAATACATCGCCGCGCTCATAGCGGGAAAATGCGTTATGCCCACCCCCAGACAGCAGTTGTACCGTCTCTTTTTGCGTCAGGTGCAATTTGCGACGGATACGCTTCATCTCGTCACCAATCATTTGCCTCGCAGCGATAACCAACTCATCACCTGCGTTGCAATACCGCTGCGCACTATCGGTATCGGGGTCCCATTCGATCTCACCGCACTTCTGGCATTCCCATCCAGAAAGATTATCGACACGACGCTCCATGTCTTTGACTCTCAGGGTTTCGCCGCGCCCCTGAAAATGCCTCATTCCCTCACGCGCCCCGCAGCTGACACATTGCTGGGTTTTCATGGGTTTTTCTCCTTAAAGGAGATCACCGGTGGGATGCCGCCGGGGCGGTATGTCACCTTGATGTAAATCTCCTGATCTCGCGAATTGATGTGATACACGTCTTGCCAGATTCGATGATCGTCATAGGTAGTCATCGATTTGTACAACATCCTGGTTTGTAGCTCGAAAACAATCTCCTGCATTTCGCTGACGTTGAAGCCGAGCTTCTCAGCTGACTTTACTGAAGTTTTGGTGAAAGCATTTTGACCCAGTCGCCTCACTTCAGACTTGATCACCGCCAAGTCGTAATGGGGTGTGTTCTTTTCCATAAGAAGCCAAAACCCTGTCCCTGAAATTACCCTTAAAGGGTAATTTTGACCAATCGAAAATGCCGCTCCGTGTGTCTCCGATTGACCCTAGGTGGTTGCCGTCCTACATGGGTCTGACTAACATGTCGAAAAATTCATCCTATGATTGGATGAAAAGGCGAGGCTCATGTCCGAAATTTCCCCTTTGATCAAGCGGTCCCTGGTCGATCAGGCTCTGGACCAACTGCGTCAGCGCATCAACAGTGGTGTCTGGCAGGTCGGCGAGCGTCTGCCCACCGAGCCTGAGCTATGCGCCGAGCTGGGCATCAGCCGCAACACGGTGCGCGAAGCGATGCGCGTTCTGGCGTTCTCCGGACTGATCGAAATCCGTCAGGGCGACGGCAGTTATCTGCGTGCAGTGGTCGACCCGCTGGATACGCTGAAGGCGTTGTCCCGCTGTTCCCTGGAGCAGGCCCGGGAAACCCGGCACATTCTTGAAGTCGAGGCCATCGGCCTGGCGGCGTTGCGCCGTACCGATGAGGATCTGGCCGCACTGCGCGAAGCGCTCGGCACCAGCGGCAGCCATTACCACGGCGATCTCGACACCTACATCGCCTGCGATCTGGTGTTCCATCGACGTCTGGTCGACGCCGCGCATAACCCGACTCTCAGCGAGCTGTATCGCTATTTCTCCAGCATCGTCGGCGCGCAATTGCGCCAGACCCTGAATATCTCCCCGCGCCGCCAGGAAGTGTTCGACCTGCATATCGACCTGCTCGATGCGGTCGAGCAACGCGACCCGGAACGGGCCAAAGCCTTGTCGAGGCAGTTGATCAATGAACCTTGAAACCGAGAAAACCATGTCCCGCACTGAGTTATCCACAGCGTCGAAACGCACCACCGAGCTGGAAGAGCTGCTGATTGATGCCGAAGCCGATGACGAGCAGGTGCAGCAAAGCCACCCGTTGGTAAAACGTCCGTGGCTGTTGCTGCTCGGACTGATTCTGGTGGCATTGAACCTGCGCCCGGCGCTGTCGAGCATGGCGCCGTTGCTCAGCGAGGTCTCCAGAAGTCTCGGGCTGTCCGCGGCGCAGGCGGGATTGCTGACTACGTTGCCGGTGCTGTGCCTGGGCCTGTTCGCGCCGCTGGCGCCGATTCTGGCGCGACGTTTCGGCGCTGAACGGGTGGTGTTGGGCATTCTGCTGACGCTGGCCGGCGGGATTATCCTGCGCAGCAACTTCGGTGAGATCGGCCTGTTCGCCGGCAGTGTGCTCGGCGGCGCCAGCATCGGCATCGTCGGCGTGCTGCTGCCCGGCATCGTCAAGCGCGACTTCGCCAGACACGCCGGCACCATGACCGGTGTCTACACCATGGCCCTGTGTCTGGGCGCGGCAATGGCGGCGGGTTCGACCGTGCCACTGAGTGAACACTTCGGTAACAGCTGGGCGATGGGCCTGGGTTTCTGGGTGATTCCAGCCTTGGTGGCGGCGGTGTTCTGGTTGCCTCAGGTCGGCTCGAAGCACGGCGCGCACAACGTCGCCTATCGCGTGCGCGGGTTGCTGCGTGATCCGCTGGCCTGGCAGGTGACCTTGTACATGGGCCTGCAGTCATCGCTGGCCTACATCGTGTTTGGCTGGTTGCCGTCGATCCTCATCGGACGCGGGCTGACACCGACCCAGGCAGGATTGGTGCTGTCCGGTTCGGTGATCATTCAACTGGCCAGTTCGCTGGCCGCGCCGTGGCTGGCGACCCGGGGCAAGGATCAGCGTCTGGCGATCGTCGTGGTCATGGCGCTGACGCTGGCGGGCCTGTTCGGCTGCCTGTACGCACCGATCGAAGGCCTGTGGGGCTGGGCGATTCTGCTCGGACTGGGGCAGGGCGGTACCTTCAGTCTGGCGTTGACGCTGATTGTGCTGCGTTCGCGCGATTCCCATGTCGCGGCGAACCTGTCGAGCATGTCCCAGGGTTTCGGTTACACGCTGGCGTCGATGGGGCCGTTCGCCGTGGGCGTGGTGCATGACTGGACCGGCGGCTGGAATGCCCTGGGCTGGATTTTCGGCATTATTGGCGTGGGTGCAATCCTGGCCGGGCTGGGTGCCGGACGGGCGCTGTATGTGCAGGTGCAAAGCGAGAAACTGTAGGAGTGAGCCTGCTCGCGATGGCGGTGCTTCAGTCAGCACAATGTTGACTGCAAGGGCGCTATCGCGAGCAGGCTCGCTCCCACAAGGGTTTTGCGTATTGCCGATAGTGTTTCTGGGCGCGGCGGATTATGGTGCTGGCAATCTGACCTATTTCTTTGGAGATTGCCTTGAGCGAAGCCCATAGCGCCCTGATCACCCGCTTCTACCAGGCCTTCCAGCGCCTCGACGCCGAAGCCATGGCCGCCTGCTACACCGACGATGTCGTGTTCAGCGATCCGGCCTTTGGCGAGCTGCACGGGCGCGATGCCGGCGACATGTGGCGCATGCTCACCACCCGCGCCAAAGACTTCTCGCTGACCTTCGACAACGTCCGCGCCGACGAGCGTACCGGTGGCGCGCATTGGGTCGCGACCTACCTGTTCAGCCAGACCGGCAACATCGTTATCAACGATATCCACGCGCGTTTCGTCTTCCGCGACGGCAAGATCTGCGAGCACCACGACCGCTTCGATCTGTGGCGCTGGTCGCGTCAGGCACTGGGTTTCAAAGGCCTGCTGCTGGGCTGGACGCCGCTGGTGCGCAACGCCGTACGCGCGCAAGCGTTGAAGGGACTGAAGGCATTTCAGGCCGGGCGCTGATAAGATCGCCGCCTGTTTTCCTACACGTTCAGATCCCGAAGTGACCAGCCTTAGCGAAAAAACCGTCGATGTTGCCGAACCCGTGAGCAAATCCTGGTTCGTCTACCTCGTGCGTGCCGCCAATGGCTCGTTGTATTGCGGAATCAGCGACGACCCGGTGCGCCGTTTCGCCAAGCATCAAAGCGGTAAAGGCGCGCGGTTCTTCCTCTCCAGTCCGGCCATGGCGCTGGTTTATACCGAGCTGTGCCGCGACAAGAGCGATGCGTTGCGCCAGGAACGCTTGATCAAGAAACTCAGGAAGAGCGCCAAGGAGTGCCTGGTGGCGTCTTATCAATCTGACTGATTGGTTCCCATCAGGCAGATCTGTAGGCTGCTAAGCAAATGCGCGCTAAGCTGCTGGCTCACTATCTGAGCGGCGGAGCCGAGCATGTCCGAGTTGATTCTGCATCATTACCCGACCTCCCCCTTTGCCGAGAAGGCCCGCCTGCTGCTGGGGTTCAAAGGCTTGTCGTGGCGCTCGGTGCATATCTCGCCGGTGATGCCGAAACCGGATCTGACCGCTCTGACCGGTGGCTACCGCAAGACCCCGGTGCTGCAGATTGGCGCAGACATTTATTGCGACACTGCACTGATTGCTCGTCGCCTGGAACAGGAAAAAGCCCTGCCGGCGTTTTTCCCCGAAGGCCAGGAAATGACCAGCGCCAGTTTTGCGGCGTGGGCCGATTCGGTGGTGTTTCAACACGCGGTGAGCCTGGTGTTCCAGCCGGAATCGGTGGCCGTGCGTTTCGGCAAATTGCCGCCGGAAGCGATCAAGGCGTTCCTCGCCGACCGCGCCGGTTTGTTCAGCGGCGGCAGCGCCACGCGTCTGTCCGCCGAGCAGGCCAAGCATCAGTGGCCGACGATCATGGCGCGGCTCGAGCAGCAGTTGCAGCGCGAGCAGGGGGACTTCCTGTTTGGCGAGCCATCGATTGCCGACTTCGCCCTGGCGCATCCACTGTGGTTCCTCAAGGCGACCCACGTGACGGCGCCGCTGGTGGATGACTATCCGGCGGTTGCGGCGTGGCTGGGTCGGGTGCTGGGGTTCGGCCATGGTGCGGCAAGCGAGATGAGCTCTGCAGAGGCGCTGGAGGTGGCGCGTAACGCGACGCCGGCGGCGTTGCCGGATGAGCAGTTCGTTGATCCGAACGGGTTCAAGCCCGGGCAGCAGGTGGCGATTGCCGCTATCGATTACGGCGTCGATCCGGTGGCAGGCGAATTGCTGTTTGCCGGCAGTGAAGAGCTCATCGTTCGCCGTGAAGACGAGCGTGGCGGCGTGGTGCATGTGCACTTTCCGCGCTTTGGTTTCCGTATCGAAGCCAAATAACGGATCACACGCAACACTCTGTGGCGAGGGAGCTTGCTCCCGCTGGGCTGCGAAGCGGCCCCTGCTTCTCAGCGCGATAGCAGGTTTGCAGGTTTTGCGACTGCTGCGCAGTCGAGCGGGAGCAAGCTCCCTCGCCACAGGTTATGTGTTATTTCAGGGCAGCGAGGATTTCGTCCGGGTCGAACCCGCGAATCAACGTGCCGTTCACATCGATCAGCGGAATCCCGCGTCCGCCCAATGCCTCGTACGCCTTGCGCGCTTGGGCATCCTTCTCGATATCAAACTCCTTGAAAGGTATGCCCTTGCTGTCGAGAAAGCGTTTGGTCTGCTTGCAGTAGCCGCACCAGTCGGTGGCGTAGAGCACGACATTGGCTTGCGCGCGCGTCTGCTCCGAGACCATTTGCGAGGGATTGAACACCCGCTCGATCTTGCCCCAGTTCTGGTAGACCACGACTACCAGCAGCACCAGGGCAACTTTCTTCAACACATTGACGAGCATCAGTTACGCCGCTTCAACTGGTCGGTCAGCGAAGTCGGCAGGCCTTTGATGATCAGCGTGCCGTTCTCTTCGTCGTATTCGATCTTCGAGCCCAGCAGATGCGCTTCGAAGCTGATCGACAGGCCTTCGGCGCGGCCGGTGAAGCGGCGGAACTGGTTGAGGGTGCGCTTGTCTGCCGGAATCTCTGGTGACAGGCCGTAGTCCTTGTTGCGGATGTGATCGTAAAAGGCTTTCGGGCGCTCCTCGTCGATCAGCTCCGACAGTTCTTCAAGGCCCATCGGTTCGCCGAGCTTGGCCTGGCTGCTGGCGTAGTCGACCAGGGTCTTGGTTTTCTCGCGGGCGGAGTCTTCCGGTAGGTCCTCGCTTTCGACGAAGTCACTGAAGGCCTTGAGCAAAGTGCGCGTTTCGCCGGGGCCGTCGACGCCCTCCTGACAGCCGATGAAGTCGCGGAAGTATTCCGAGACTTTCTTGCCGTTCTTGCCCTTGATGAACGAGATGTACTGCTTGGACTGCTTGTTGTTCTGCCACTCGGAGACGTTGATCCGCGCGGCGAGATGCAGTTGGCCAAGGTCAAGATGGCGCGACGGCGTAACGTCCAGCTCATCGGTCACCGCGACGCCTTCGCTGTGGTGCAGCAGGGCGATCGCCAGGTAGTCGGTCATGCCTTGCTGATAGTGGGCAAAGAGCACATGGCCGCCCACCGACAGGTTGGATTCTTCCATCAGCTTCTGCAGGTGCTCGACCGCCACTTTACTGAATGCGGTGAAGTCACGGCCGCCTTCCATGTACTCCTTCAGCCAGCCGCTGAAGGGGAACGCGCCGGACTCCGGATGGAACAGGCCCCAGGCTTTGCCCTGTTTGGCGTTGTAGCTCTCATTGAGGTCGGCGAGCATGTTTTCGATGGCTGCGGACTCCGCCAGTTCAGAGTCACGGGCGTGCAGAACTGCGGGCGTGCCGTCGGGTTTTTTGTCGATCAGGTGGACGATGCAATGACGGATCGGCATGGGCTTCTCGGCTGTTGGAAGGGAGGAGGGCAGGCTCCCCCGAAAAAGCGCTCAGTGTACCGCAACCACTGGTTTTGGCGCGGGTTGCACGGCAAAACCGGGGCGCGCGCCCGGCCTTATGCGGTTTTTTACCGATTTAGCGCAATAAAGCTGACCAAATGGGTAGCTAGAGGCGGATATTTCCTTGTCGCTGTGCTAGTTTTGCGCGGTCTTACGCGAAGTCACTGCGTTAAGCGTGCATTCAGCATTTGTCAGGTCGAACCAAACCCTGATTTCGGCATCTATAACCCGACTCGTCGTGGTTATCGCCGAGGGTGCCAGATCCAGAAGATCGGGCTCGATGGCTGACACTGCACTCTGCAATCCATATGAATTTGATAGGGAAGGAACACTACATGGCTCTTACTAAAGACCAACTGATCGCCGACATCGCTGAAGCTATCGACGCGCCGAAAACCACCGCGCGTAACGCTCTGGACCAACTGGGCCAAATCGTTGCCGATCAGCTGGAAAACGGCGGCGAAATCACCTTGCCAGGTATCGGCAAGCTGAAAGTGACCGAGCGTCCTGCCCGCACTGGCCGTAACCCTTCGACTGGCGCTGCCATCGAAATCCCTGCCAAGAAAGTGATCAAGCTGGTTGTGGCCAAAGGCCTGACCGACGCTGTGAACAAGTAAGACGCAGCGATAAAAAAAACCGTGCTTCGGAGAGATCCGGGGCACGGTTTTTTTGTGTCTGCAATTCGGTGGGTATGTCACTGAACCATTGTGGGAGCGAGCCTGCTCGCGAATGCGGTGGTTCAGTCACCTTGGATGTCGACTGATAGTCCGCTTTCGCGAGCAGGGGTTTATATGCTGCAAGGCATCAGCCTGATGGCGGATCGCCCGGACCTGGGGCTGGGCATTCCGATCTTGCTGTTGGCGCTCGGGCAGAACGCCGGCACACCGATCTTCGGCGTAGTGCAGGAGGCAGCTGGGGCGATCGATGCCTTGGGTGT
>NZ_QETJ01000123.1:0-15287 GCF_003105095.1 Pseudomonas sp. NDM
CGAGTGTAGGTGCAGCGAAGCAAACCGGAGCCGCTGCGCCAGGATCGATCCCGCAGCGAAGGAACCCCGAGCCCCAGCGAGCGGGCCGAACGTCAGGGCACAGCCTTTTCGGTTACCTTTTTGGCGTTTGAAAAAGGTGACCCGCCGTAAGGGCGGAACCATAAGAAGCCGTTACCGCAGCAACGGATATACACCCAAAAACCCCAAAACCTGGTCGGCCCAGAGGCCGCCAAGGTCAAAAAAGGTCAAACCACATCAACCCCAACGTGAATCGCATCGTGCCGCCAAAACTCCAGATCACAATCAATCAACCGCCCATGCTGATCATAATTGACCCGCGCAATGCGCAACCCCGGACTCCCCACCGACACCCGCAAAGCCGCCGCCGCATCGACAGATAAAGACGTAGGCACAATCTCAAACCGCACCCGGCCATAGTGCAAATCATAATGCCCGGCATACAGCTCGGTAATCGACTGATTCAAATCAAAATCAAGAATCCCCGGAAAAAACTGCGGATTCAAATAGTGCTCCACATACAACACCAACCGCCCATCGATGCGCCGCGAGCGGCAAATCTGAATCACGCTCGACAACGCCGGCAATTGCAACCACGCACACACCGCCGCCGAAGCCGGCTGCAAGCGCGCCGAAATCACCTCGGTCGAAGGCTCGCGCCCCTGCGCACTGACCATCGCGTGAAAGTGACTGCGCTGCATCAGGTTGTAAGCCAGACGCGGCGGCGACACGAACCAGCCGCGCCGCTCCTCGCGGTAAATCTGCCCCTGCGCCTCCAGTTGCAACAATGCCTCACGCACAGTGATCCGCGTGGTCCCGAACAACTCGCTGAGCTTGCGCTCGGCCGGCAACTTGCTCCCGGCCGCCAGCAAACCATGATCAATCTGCTCCTGCAGCACTTGGCCAATGGTTGTCACCGCTTTCGTTGCCTCGTCGCGCATCAACGTTACCTATCTGGACTAGACCAGCACTGTTTCGGGGCGTAACTGACCGCCGATCAGAGCGCTTGCGTAGATTGCAAGCCTAGGCAGTGCAGATGACCGACAGATGACAAAACTGCCAAACGGTCGCGTTCACGGCTTGCAATACATCGGCCAAGTCCCCTGCCCGCCGGGCCTGCACCATGGTCTACGCTTATTTGGCAGCCCCCGATCCCGGGCAGGCAAACGACCTGCCACAAGGCCATCGACATCAAAGTGTCATCCAGCCCGCCTAAATTGGCTCAGGTATTGCTGACCTAGACCAACACAACCGCAATCGCAGCGTTGAACACGACCAAGGAGCTTCGGAATGAAACAGCTTTTCCTGGCAACACTGTTAGGCTCGACCATTGCAATGTGCACCGCCGCGATGGCGGCCGACACCGATCTGAAAACCCTCGAAGCCGCTGCGAAGGCGGAAGGCGCCGTCAACAGCGTCGGCATGCCCGATGACTGGGCCAACTGGAAAGGCACCTGGGAAGACCTGGCCAAGAAATACGGCCTGAAACACATCGACACCGACATGAGTTCCGCCCAGGAAATCGCCAAGTTCGCCGCCGAAAAAGACAACGCTACCGCTGACATCGGTGACGTCGGTGCCGCCTTCGGCCCGATCGCGGTCAAGCAAGGTGTGGTGCAACCGTACAAGCCGAGCACCTGGGACCAGGTTCCGGACTGGGCCAAGGACAAGGACGGCAACTGGGCGCTGGCCTACACCGGCACCATCGCCTTTATCGTCAACAAGAAGCTGCTGCATGGCTCCGACGTGCCGACCAAATGGGCGGATCTGAAAACCGGCAAGTACAAGGTCTCCATCGGCGACGTCAGCACCGCCGCCCAGGCCGCCAACGGCGTGCTCGCTGCGGCTTTGGCCAACGGTGGTGACGAGAAGAACATCAAGCCAGCCCTGCTGCTGTTCGCCGACCTCGCCAAACAGGGTCGCCTGTCGATGGCCAACCCGACCATCGCCACCATGGAAAAAGGCGAGATCGAAGTCGGTGTGGTCTGGGATTTCAACGGCCTCAGCTACAAAGCCAAGATGGCCAACCCGGATGATTACGTGGTGCTGATCCCGTCCGATGGTTCGGTGATTTCCGGCTACACCACGATCATCAACAAATACGCGAAAAACCCCAACGCCGCCAAGCTGACCCGCGAATACATCTTCAGCGACGCCGGCCAGACCAACCTCGCCCGCGGCAACGCCCGTCCGATCCGCGCCGAACACCTGCAACTGCCGGAAGACGTGAAAGCCAAACTGCTGCCGAACGAGCAGTACAAGAAGGTCACGCCGGTCAAGGATGCCGACGCGTGGGAAAAGACCTCCAAAGCCCTGCCGCAGCAGTGGAACGAGGAAGTCATCGTAGAGATGAAATAAACCTGATCACCACTATGTGACCTGAAACAAATCCCCATGTAGGAGTGAGCCTGCTCGCGATAGCGGTCGAACATTCAACGACGATGTTGGCTGAACCACTGCCATCGCGAGCAGGCTCACTCCTACAGGGGATCTCGGTTGGATCTGAATTTTCCTGTTTCGCGGAGTTCTTGCCCCTATGAAGCACAACGTCATCCTTGTCGTGCTCGACGGCCTCAATTACGAGGTTGCGCGTCACGCCATGGGGCATCTGCAGGCTTATGTCGGCGCAGGACGCGCGGCGCTCTATCAACTGGAGTGCGAACTGCCCGCCCTGTCCCGGCCGCTCTATGAATGCATTCTCACCGGCGTGCCGCCGATCGACAGCGGCATCGTCCACAACAACGTCTCGCGCCTGTCCAGCCAGCGCAGCATCTATCACTACGCCCGCGATGCCGGACTGAAAACCGCCGCTGCGGCGTACCACTGGGTCAGCGAGTTGTATAACCGCTCACCGTTCGTGGCGGCGCGCGACCGCCACACCGACGATCCGACGTTGCCGATCCAGCACGGCCATTTCTACTGGAACGATCATTATCCGGATTCGCACCTGTTCGCCGACGCGGAAAACCTGCGCCTGCGCCACGCGCCGAACTTTCTGCTGATCCATCCGATGAACATCGACGATGCCGGGCACAAGCACGGCCTCGACAGCTCGCAATACCGCAACAGCGCCCGCTCCGCGGACATCATCCTCGCCGACTATCTGCAGACCTGGCTCGACGCTGGTTATCAGGTATTGGTGACCGCCGACCACGGCATGAACAACGATCGCTCGCACAACGGCCTGCTGGCGGAAGAACGTCAGGTGCCGCTGTTTGTCCTCGGCGATGCGTTCAGCCTCAACCCTGACGCCACACCGAAACAGACCGAGCTCTGCGGCACAGTCTGCGAACTGCTCGGCGTGCCCCACGACAAACCTGTGTGCCGGGAGCTGCTCAAGTGAACGCCATGACTCGCGGCAAATGGCTCGCGGCGCTGTGTCTGGTGCCCTTCGCGCTGTTCTTCATCGTTTTCGAAATCGCCCCGCTGGTCTGGGTGATGATCAACAGCCTGCAATCGGAAGAGTCCGGTTGGGGCCTGGCCAATTTCAGCAAGGTCTTCGGATCGAAATTCTATCGGCAGGCGATCCAGTACAGCCTCGAGATCAGTTTCTGGTCGAGCGTATTCGGCATCATCATCGCCGTGCTCGGCGCATATTCATTGCGCCGAGTCGATTCGAAGCTGCGCAACTTCGTGAATGCCTTCGCCAACATGACCAGCAACTTCGCCGGCGTGCCGCTGGCGTTCGCGTTCATCATCCTGCTCGGTTTCAACGGCAGCATCACCATCATGCTCAAGCAGTCGGGGATCATTCAGGACTTCAACCTGTATTCGAAAACCGGCCTGATCATTCTCTACACCTACTTCCAGATTCCCCTCGGCGTGCTGCTGCTCTACCCGGCCTTCGACGCCTTGCGTGAAGACTGGCGCGAGTCCGCTGCGTTGCTCGGCGCCAACGGCTGGCAGTTCTGGCGGCACATCGGTCTGCCGGTGCTGACCCCGGCACTGCTCGGCACTTTCGTCATCCTGCTGGCCAACGCCCTTGGCGCGTACGCCACGGTTTATGCGCTGACCACCGGCAACTTCAACGTTCTGCCGATCCGTATCGCAGCGATGGTGTCCGGCGACATTTCCCTCGATCCGAACCTGGCCAGTGCACTGGCCGTGGTGCTCGTGGCGCTGATGACCATCGTCACCGTTGTGCATCAACTGCTGCTGAAGAGGAGCTACCATGTCTCGCGCTGAATCCGGCCCGGCCGGCCTCTACCACCGCGTCGTGGTCTACCTTCTGTTCGCCATCCTGTTGTTGCCGCTGGCTGGCACACTGGTCTACTCGATCGCCAGCAGTTGGTCGGCGACGATCCTGCCCAGCGGCTTCACCTTCAAGTGGTACATCCAGCTGTGGAGCGATCCGCGCTTTCTGCACGCCTTCGGCCAGTCGCTGATCGTCTGCGTCGCTGCCCTGGTGCTCTCGGTGGTGCTGATTCTGCCGCTGCTGTTTGTCGTGCATTACTACTTTCCCAAGCTCGATGCGCTGATGAACATCCTCATCCTGCTGCCCTTCGCGGTGCCGCCAGTGGTGTCCTCGGTGGGGTTGTTGCAGCTCTACGGTTCCGGGCCGATGGCGATGGTCGGCACGCCATGGATTCTGATCGGCTGCTACTTCACCGTGGCGCTGCCCTTCATGTACCGGGCGATCACCAACAACCTGCAAGCGATCAACCTGCGCGACCTGATGGACGCCGCGCAACTGCTCGGCGCCAGCACCTTTCAAGCGGCGTTCCTGGTGGTGCTGCCGAATTTGCGCAAGGGTCTGATGGTGGCGTTGCTGCTGTCGTTCTCATTCCTCTTCGGCGAGTTCGTGTTCGCCAATATTCTCGTCGGCACGCGCTACGAAACCCTGCAGGTGTATCTGAACAACATGCGCAACAGCAGCGGTCACTTCACCAGTGCGCTGGTCATCTCGTATTTCTTCTTCGTGCTGGTCCTGACCTGGATCGCCAACATCTTGAACAAGGACAAAAGCGAATGAGCTATGTCAGCGTCCAACACCTGCAGAAAAGTTATGCCGGCACCACGGTGTTCAGCGATATCGATTGCGAAATCCACAAGGGCGAGTTCGTCACCCTGCTCGGCCCGTCCGGGTGCGGCAAATCCACCCTGTTGCGTTGCATTGCCGGGCTGACCCCGGTGGATGGCGGCCAGATCCTCCTCGACGGCGTCGATATCGTGCCGTTGAGCCCGCAAAAACGCGGCATCGGCATGGTCTTTCAGAGTTACGCGCTGTTCCCCAACATGACCGTCGAGCAGAACGTCGCTTTCGGCTTGCGCATGCAAAAGGTCAATGCCGATGACAGTCACAAGCGCGTCGCTGAAGTGCTGAAACTGGTTGAGCTGCATGACTTCGCCAGCCGCTATCCGCATCAGCTGTCCGGTGGCCAATGCCAAAGGGTTGCCCTCGCCCGCTCGCTAGTGACCCGCCCACGATTGTTGCTGCTGGATGAGCCGCTGTCAGCACTCGACGCACGGATTCGCAAGCACCTGCGCGAGCAGATCCGCCAGATCCAGCGGGAGCTCGGCCTGACCACGATCTTCGTCACCCACGATCAGGAAGAAGCGCTGACCATGTCCGATCGCATTTTCCTGATGAACCAGGGGAAGATCGTCCAGAGCGGCGACGCCGAAACCCTCTACACCGCGCCGGTGGATGTATTCGCCGCCGGCTTCATCGGCAACTACAACCTGCTCGACGCCGATGCCGCCTCCAAGCTGTTGCAACGGCCGGTCAACCACCGCATCGCCATCCGCCCGGAAGCCATCGAGCTGAGCCTCGACGGCGAACTGGACGCACAGATCCGCAGCCACAGCCTGCTCGGCAACGTCATTCGTTATCGCGTCGAAGCGCGCGGTGTGGAATTGGTGGTCGATGTGCTCAACCGTTCGGCCGCCGATCTGCATCCCGACGGACAGCGCCTGGCACTTTCCATCGATCCGACGGCCTTGTGCGAAGTAGGTTAAAAGCAGCTGCAAGCTTCGAGCTGCAAGCTTCAAGCTGTAGACTTCGGTCCACCTGATTTTAATTCTTGCAGCTCGAGGCTTGTAGCTTGCAGCTGTTCTCGGAGAGAACCCGATGGCTTTGGCAATTTTTGATCTGGACGAAACGCTGATCCACGGCGACTGCGCGACCCTCTGGAGCGAGCAGATGGGGCGCCTGGGCTGGGTCGACCCCGAGTCGTTCATGCGTCGCAACAATGAGCTGATGGACGCCTACAGCCATGGCAAATTGCGCATGGAAGAGTACATGGATTTCAGCCTCGAACCGCTGATCGGGCGTACCCCGGAAGAGGTCGAGCACCTCGTGGGGCCTTGGGTTGAAGACTTCATCGAGCCGATCATTTTCAGCGACGCGACGAGAACCATCGCCGCCCATCGCAAGGCCGGCGACCGGATTCTGGTGATCTCGGCGTCCGGTACGCACCTGGTTCGTCCGATCGCCGATCGTCTGGGCATCGACGAGATACTGGCCATCGAACTGGAAGTCGCCCATGGCGTGTACAGCGGCAACACCGTCGGCACCCTGACGTACCGCGAAGGCAAGATCACCCGCTTGCTGGAATGGCTCGACGCCGAAGAGGAAAACCTCGAAGGCGCGAGTTTCTATTCCGACTCACGCAATGATCTGCCGCTGCTGCTGAAGGTGGATTTCCCCCACGTGGTCAACCCGGATCCGGTGCTGCTGGAGCACGCAGAAAAGGCCAGCTGGCCGATCCATCACTGGAAATAACCGAAGATCCAGTGTGCACGCTACCTGTGGCGAGGGAGCTTGCTCCCGCTCGGCTGCGCAGCAGTTGCAAATCGATGCAACCGGTATGAACTGACCCAGCGCATTGAATGATTGGGGCCGCTTCGCGACCCAGCGGGAGCAAGCTCCCTCGCCACAAGGCTTGGTGATGTCAGGTGAGACTGTCGTTAATCACCAACACCAACTTGCCCGCCACCGTATTGCTCGCCAGCTCGGCGAACGCCGCTTCGGCATCCTTCACCGCAAACGCTTTGGCCAATTGCGCACGCAAGCGGCCCTCGGCGAACAGCGGCCATACATGCTGGCCCAGATCGCTGAGCAGATCGGCCTTGAACTGATCGCTACGACTGCGCAACGTCGAGCCGAGCAGTTGCACGCGCTTGCCCAGCACCTGGGCCAGATCCAGTTTTGCCTCGCGGCCGCCCATCAAGCCGATCAACACCCAACGTCCGTCCAGCGCTATCAGTTTGAGGTTCAACGCCGAATAATTGCCGCCGACCGGATCGAGAATCACGTCGAATGGCCCGAAGTCGCGCAGGCCCTCGATATCATCGGTGCGCACCACGCCGCCCTGAGCCCCCAGTGCTTCGCAGTAAGCCAGGCGTTCGGCGGTACCGACGCTGACCCAGCACGGGTTACCAAACGCTTTGCACAGCTGAATGGCCGCTGAACCGATTCCACTTGCGCCGGCGTGCAGGAGAATTTTCTCACCGGGTTTCAGCGCTGCAAGTTGAAACACATTCAGCCAGACGGTGGCGTAAACCTCGGGCAATGCCGCTGCCTCGATCAGCGAAACACCTTCAGGGACCGGCAACACATGCCGTCCGTCGACGACCACTTCTTCGGCCATGCCGCCCCCGGCCAGCAAGGCGCAGACCCGATCGCCGACCTGCCAGGACGAGCCCGCGCCGACCTCGCTGATCACGCCCGAGCACTCAAGACCGAGCACTTGGCTGGCCCCGGGCGGGGGCGGATAAAGCCCTGCCTTCTGTAATAAATCGGCGCGATTGAGGCCGGCTGCCGCCACACGGATGCGGACTTGTCCTACATCACATGTAGGACTCGGCTCTTCAACCCATGCCACTTGACCTTCAACGCCTTGCAATGCCTTCACAGTGCCTCCATAGTGAGTCTGGACTGAGCCCGAAGCTGTAGCGCCGGGCTTTTTGCATTATGCGACCGGCTCTCAAAGAACCGGCGACTTCAAAGACGGCCTAATATGCGTTATCAATTGTCCCCGCGTCGAATCAGCATGAAGCATCTGCTCCCCAGCACCGCCCTCGCTCTTTTCATCGGTATCGGTCTGTTGCCGGTGTCGGGCACCACATTCGCAGCCAACAGCTGGGACAAGTTGCAGCCTGATCGCGATGAAGTCATCGCCAGCCTGAACGTCGTCGAGTTGCTCAAGCGTCACCACTACAGCAAGCCGCCGCTCGATGATGCGCGCTCGGTGATCATCTACGACAGCTACATCAAGCTGCTCGACCCGTCCCGCAGCTATTTCATGGCCAGCGACATTGCCGAATTCGACAAGTGGAAAACCCAGTTCGACGATTTCCTCAAAAGCGGCGACCTCAATGCCGGGTTCACCATCTACAAGCGCTACCTGGACCGCGTCAAGGCGCGTCTGGACTTCGCCCTTGCCGAGCTGAACAAGGGCATCGACAAGATCGACTTCAATACCAAGGAGACCTTGCTGATCGATCGCAAGGACGCGCCTTGGCTCAAGTCCACCGCAGAACTCGACGACCTGTGGCGCAAACGCGTCAAGGATGAAGTGCTGCGCCAGAAGATCGCCGGCAAAGAGCCGAAGCAGATCCAGGAAACCCTGACCAAGCGCTACAAGAACCAGTTGGCGCGTCTCGACCAGACCCGTGCCGAGGACATCTTCCAGGCGTACATCAACACCTTCGCCATGTCCTACGACCCGCACACCAACTATCTGTCGCCGGATAACGCGGAAAACTTCGACATCAACATGAGCCTGTCCCTCGAGGGCATCGGTGCCGTGTTGCAGAGCGACAACGATCAAGTGAAAGTCGTACGTCTGGTACCGGCAGGCCCGGCGGACAAGACCAAGCAGGTCGCTCCGGCGGACAAGATCATCGGCGTTGCCCAGGGCAACAAGGAAATGGTCGACGTGGTCGGCTGGCGTCTGGACGAAGTGGTCAAATTGATTCGCGGTCCGAAAGGCACCGTGGTGCGTCTGGAAGTCATCCCGGCGAGCAATGCGCCGAATGACCAGACCACCAAGATCGTGCCGATCACCCGTGAAGCGGTGAAGCTCGAAGACCAGGCCGTGAAAAAGTCGATCCTCAGCCTGAAACAGGACGGCAAGGACTACAAACTCGGCGTGATCGAGATCCCGGCTTTCTACCTCGACTTCAAGGCGTTCCGTGCCGGCGACCCGGATTACAAGAGCACCACTCGCGACGTCAAGAAGCTGCTCACCGAGTTGCAGAAAGACAAAGTCGACGGCGTGGTCATCGACCTGCGCAACAACGGCGGCGGTTCCCTGCAGGAAGCCACCGAGCTGACCAGCCTGTTCATCGACAAAGGCCCGACCGTACTCGTGCGTAACGCCGATGGCCGCGTCGACGTGCTTGAAGACGAAAACCCGGGTGCGTTCTACAAAGGCCCGATGGCACTGCTGGTCAACCGCCTGTCCGCCTCGGCTTCGGAGATCTTCGCCGGCGCCATGCAGGACTACCATCGTGCATTGATCATCGGCGGCCAGACCTTCGGCAAAGGCACCGTGCAGACCATTCAGCCGCTGAACCATGGCGAACTGAAACTGACCCTGGCCAAGTTCTACCGCGTCTCCGGGCAGAGCACCCAGCATCAGGGCGTGCTGCCGGACATCGACTATCCGTCGCTGATCGACACCAAGGAAATCGGCGAAAGCGCCCTGCCAGAGGCCATGCCGTGGGACACCATCCGCGCGGCGATCAAACCGGCCGCCGATCCGTTCAAGCCTTTCCTCGCCCAGCTGAAGTCCGAGCATGACGCGCGCACCAACAAGGATGCCGAGTTCGTGTTCATTCGCGACAAGCTGGCCCTGGCGCAGAAACTGATGGAAGAAAAAACCGTCAGCCTCAATGAAGCCGATCGTCGTGCCCAGCACGCCGACATCGACGCCAAGCAGCTGGCAATGGAGAACATCCGTCGCAAGGCCAAAGGCGAAGAGCCGCTCAAAGAGCTGAAGAAAGAAGACGAAGACGCATTGGCCGCTGCCGAGCCGGACAAGGTCAAACCGGAAGACGATGCCTACCTGAGCGAAACCGGGCGCGTACTTCTGGATTACCTGAAACTGAGCAATCAGGTGGCCAAGAAGTAAGTGATGGCAATTTAGTGCTGACGATCCTCGGATCGTCATCAAACAGTCATCATTCTGTCGTGCAATAAAGGACCGGGAGCAATCGCTCCCGGTCCTTTTTTAATCGCCAGAGACTGCCATGACCACGACCGAACAGCTGAGCGCCTTGAGCTCGATCCTGACTCAAAGCGGTTTACACAGTCTGTTCCAGCCGATCATCTGCCTCTCCGAACGCCGCATTCTCGGCTACGAAGCCCTCACCCGTGGCCCGTCCAACAGCCCTCTTCACTCGCCAATTGCCCTGTTCGCCGTAGCCCGGCAGGCTGGTCGCTTGAGCGAACTGGAAATCGCCTGCCGACAAAGCGCCTGCCGCCGCTTCAACGAGCAGCAGTTGCCGGGCAAACTGTTCCTCAACGTGTCCCCGGAGTCCCTGCTCGAAGCCGCGCACCAACCGGGGCGCACCCTGCAACTGCTGCAGGACTTGGGCATCGCGCCAAGCCAAGTGGTGATCGAGCTCACCGAGCAGACGCCAATCGATGACTTCCATTTGCTGCAAACCGCTCTGCACCACTACCGGGCGATGGGATTCTCCATCGCGCTGGATGATTTGGGTGCGGGGTATTCAAGCCTGCGCCTGTGGTCGGAGTTGCGTCCGGATTATGTGAAGATCGACCGGCACTTTATCGATGGCATTCATCAGGATGCGTTGAAAAGAGAGTTTGTCGGTTCAATTCTGCAGATAGCCAAGGCGTCCCGCGCGCAAGTCATTGCCGAGGGTATCGAGCTACCGGAAGAACTCGCGGTGCTGACTGAAATGGGCGTTGACCTAGTGCAGGGTTACCTGCTCGGCCGTCCGCAGGAACATCCATCCCGCGACGCCCGCGCCATGATGCCCAAACACGACAGCAGCGCCGTCGCGCTGAACGACGAAGGCAGCGACCTGAGCGCCCTGCTCAACGACCAGCCCGCCGTGCAGCGTGATACGCCGACCGCCACCGTGCTGGAAGCCTTCCGTCGCCAGGCCAACCTCAATTCACTCGCCGTGCTCGACGAACAAGGCCAGCCCTGCGGCATCGTCCATCGCCATTCGCTTTCCGACGCCCTGCTCAAACCGTTTGCCACCGACCTGTTTGCGCGCAAACCGATCAGCCGCCTGATGAACGATGATTTTCTCGCCGTGGAAATGAGCCAGTCACTGCAACAAGTCAGCCGCCTGATCACCAGCCGCGCCCGCCAACGCATCGAAGAAGACTTCATCATCACTCTCAACGGCGGCTACCTGGGCCTCGGCCGGGTGATCGACGTGCTGAAACTGATCACCGAACTGAAAATCCAACAGGCGCGCTACGCCAATCCACTCACCCTGCTGCCGGGCAACGTACCGATCCAGCAATGCCTCACCCGCCTGCTGCAACAGGCCCGCGAATCGATCATCTGCTACGTGGACATCGACAGCTTCAAACCCTTCAACGACATCTACGGCTACGGCCGCGGCGACGAAGTCCTGCTCTGCCTCGCCCAATGTCTCAACGAACGCATCGACCCCACCCGCGACTTCGTCGGCCACATCGGCGGCGACGACTTCCTCCTCGTCCTCGGCCCCGAAGACTGGCGCAAACGCCTCAACCAACTCCTCGACGACTTCCAAAGCCAATGCCGCCGCTTCTACCGCCCCGAACATCTGGAAGCCGGTTGTTTTGTAGCGCCGAACCGACAGGGGGAGCGGCAGGAGTTTGCGCTGTTGTCGTTATCGATCGGAGTGGTGCATTTGCGACCTGAAGCTTGCGCAACGCTTGATGCCAGCCGGCTTGCGGAGATGGCTTCGCAGGCTAAGCATCATGCGAAGGGGGTTGTGGGGTTTAGTGTGTATTTGTTGGAGGTTGGCAGCGCTCCTTCCCCTCAGATCTCAATGTTGACTAGCTAAACGGTGGTATCTTCTGAGAAGGTTTACTAGCAGGCGGTCTGGCCAATTCGATTTTTAAGAATGGATCAGCGTCTCAACATTTCGCATTACCAAGTTAATCGGTCCTCAAGACTGGCGCGGTGTAAATCCTCCCTCCACACTTCACTAGCCACTCGGTAGATATCCTGAAAAAAAAGACGGGCATTTTCAACTTCGTCGTTACTCCACACCATAGTTATGCATTCGTCATAATCATTCTCAAACTGCACAGAAAAATCATGGCTTTGGTCCTTAAGAGCATCTTTCAACACTTCGAGCAAGGCGTACTTATGCCTGTAACCAAGATATTCCAGATCAGGGATCAAAAACTTTTCAATTACCTCCTTACGCTCGCTAGGCACGTTAGGATCGTATCGCAAATATACTTCACCCTCTTCTTCTCTATCGTAGATTTCGAGCGCTCCCAGAAAATAGGAAATTTTTGGCTCCCAAGGCAGAGCTACATTTTCAAACGGTGACTTCATGCAAATACTCCCTATCTAGTGAAGGCCGTAAATGGGCGTTTGACATCGTTTTTACGAAATCTTATTTCCGCCTCATTCATCACTTCAATATATTTCGGATTAGCAGGATCTTTGCTATTCGGTTTATAACCTCGCCCCACGCCGGGAATTTGCACTCGAACGTAGGGATTACCTGCAGCATCATGTCCGGTAGGCTCCGGCACAGCCTTGTTCATCTTGGAGAGAGCATAAGCGATAGCTTGATGTTGTAAGGTCCAGCTTGTGAATTGTGAGCTCGCATTTATCGCTTCCCTCCTACCCTTTTTAGTTGGATGAGATCCATCAATAGAACGCTGCTTAAGCGCCGCATCGGGGATTTCTGGCCCATGCTTTTCTACTGAGTGCATACGGTATCGCCTTTCCCATGCCAGAACTTCACGCTTAGCATCTGCCTCAGGCAGCGGCCTAGGAAGAATCGGAGCGCCTTTATCGACAGTAGGTAACTGGCAATTCTTATTATTCTTGTTAGGCGGCGGGCAATTGGACGTCAACCCCAACGGATCCACCCACCCCGTCGGATTCGGCACGTACTGGTACTGATTCAACCCACCCGCGAGCTTCACCGGGTCCGGGGTCAGATACCGCCCAAGCCTCGGGTCGTAATACCGATGGCGGTTGTAATGCAGCCCACTTTCAACATCGAAATACTGCCCCTGAAAACGCAGCGGTTGGTCCAGATAGTCTTCGCCGGCGAGGGTGACGGCGGCGACTTTGCCGTAGGCGTCGTATTGCGCGGACCAGACGATTTCGCCGCTGTAGTCGGTGAGTTCCTGCGGAGTACCGAGGTGGTCGAGTTGGTAGTAGAACGGGCAGGCTTTTTTCGGGCCTTTGCCGTCGAGCATCGCCAGTGGGCGGAAGGTGCCGGGTTCGTAGAGGAAGCTGCGGTATTGCGTGGCGCTGCTTTCGGCGACGAGGTGTTCGCCTTGCCAGAAGAATTCGGTGACGGCGCCGTCGATTGTTTTGCGGATGCGCCGGCCGAAGGCGTCGTAGTGATAAGTGGCGGTCTGGCCGTCGGGGCGGGTCAGGCCGATCAGGCGGTGCTGGCAGTCGTAGCGGTATTCGGTGACCAGGGTCTGGCCGTGGCCTCGGCGTTCGCGGATCAGGTTGCCGAAGGCGTCGTAGTCGTAATGGCGGTCGCCTTGCATCAGCAGGCGGTTGCCCTTGATCTGCGCAGGACCGGGGCGGTCCTGCATCAGCAGGTTGCCCGCCAGGTCGTGGGCGAAGGATTCGGGCAGTTCGTCGCGCGAGTGACGGACGCGGATCAACCGGTCGAGGGCGTCGTAGCCGTAGGTGCGCTGGCCGTGGCGGCTGTCAGCAATGTGCTCAAGATTGCCGTTGGCGCTGTAGGCATAATCGCGGCGGTACAGCGAGGCGTGGCGATGGCCTACAGCGTGGGCGAGCAAGCGGCCCTGATCGTCGTAGGAGTATTCGCTGAGCAGCAAGCCTTGCTGGCGTTGCTGTTCGCGACCGGACTGGTAGACGTGGCGCGTGAGCGGCGTGCCGTTAAGGTCGATGGCGCTCAGCGCACCGCCCTTAGCGTAGTGATAATCGAGCTTGCTGTTGTCCGGCAGGCGCAGGCGTTTGAGCTGACCGCAGGCGTCATAGGCGTAGCGCAAGGTGCCCCAGCCCTGATGCTCGGTGATCAGCCGGTCCTGACGGTCGTACTCGAAGGCCAGCGGATGGTTTTGCCCGTCATCAACGGCAACCAAGCGCCCGAGGCGGTCGTAGTCGTAGCGGATCTTGGCGCCATCGGGCAGGGTTTTGACCAGCAAACGCCCGGCCTTATCGCGCTGGTAGTGGGTGACCAGCGATAAACCCTGCTCGCCAAACTCGGTCTTCTCCAGCAGGTGCCCGTTGAGGTCGTAGGCATAAGCCGTGCGCCGCCCATCAAACCCGGTTTCCTGTCGGATCAATCCGGTCGGCGTGTAATCCAGGCAGTATTTTTCCCCCGACTCGTTTTCGATCTCGGTCAGCAGCAACCGCGCATGGTCATAGCGGTACTGCACGCGGGTGCCGTCGGGGTTGATCCGCCGCGAGACCAGGTGCAGGTCGTCGTCATATTCGTAGCGGGTGATGCGCCCCAGTTCGTCGCGTTCGGCGGTGATCTGGCCGTAGGCGCCGTAGCTGTAGGCGCGGGTGCTGCCCGTCGGAGAAGTCGTCAGGATCAGCCGGCCGGCCGCGTCCCACTGCTGACGGCTGACGACACCAAATTCGTCCTGGGTGGTAATCCGCCGGCCTAGCGCATCGTAGGAAAAACGCCGCACGCCGCCGTCCGGCAGGGTTTCTTCGATGAGCTGGCCGAGCTCGTTCCACACCCAGCGATGACGGCTGCTGTCCGGATAGCGCAGCGACAACAACTGGCCGCGCAGGTTGTAGTAGTAATGGGTGACCTGACCGTCAGGATCGACCGCTTCGGTGACCGCACCTTCGGCGTTGCGCCGATAGATCCACATCGCGTCGCCTCGGCAACGCTTGTAGAGAAAACCGTTGCGGTACTCGTAGGACGTTGGCGCCTCGTCCGGCGGAATCAGCGCGATCAGCCGTCCGACGTCGTCGTAGCGGTATTCGGTGACCGCGCCCAGAGCATCCTGCTCGGCGACCAACCGGCCCTGCTCGTCATAGGCCTTGAGCTGCTCGCCGCCATCGGCCGCGACCTGACGCACCAGCCGCGCGCGCTCGTCGTGGACGTAGACTTCTTCGGTGCCGTCGACGTAATGCACGGTCACGCTGGCGTCGTCATCGTTC